>CAVIFH010000188.1:0-4659 GCA_963641615.1 bacterium
GCCGATGTCAACCTTGAACATTGCATTGGGCAGTGCATCAGTTACGATGCCCTCGAGTTCGATTACGTCGTCTTTTCCTGCCAAGTCATTAACCTCCTAGGTTGTTCGCTTGCATCCTCCCGACCTTTGGCAGTCGGGCCTCTTCGTAATTCGCCGTTGAGCACTTTGTCGCCGAAATCTCTTTGGCAACTCTGGTCTCAGTCGAAGAACTTTTTCCAATTTCCGCGTTTATGCGCTTTCTTTCACCTTTCCTGCGGAGAACTGCTTCTCCGCAGGAAAGATTCAGCTTTTGCACTCTGCGCGGAATCCATCACATCCGAGATTTGAAATTCGGATTTCAAAGTTCTTCGGTGACGGTGAGTATTTCCGGCTCGCCGTCGGTGATGAGTACAGTATTTTCATAGTGAGCAGCCAGCTTGCCGTCGGCAGTAACCGTGGTCCAGCCATCGGAAAGTACCTTAACTTCATAGGTACCAACATTCACCATTGGCTCTACCGCAATGGTCATCCCAGGCAAAAGTCTGGGGCCGCGGCCAGGTGCGCCGAAATTGGGCACCTCAGGCTCCTCGTGCAGCTGCCGCCCTACGCCGTGACCTACGAAAGAACGGACAACTGAAAAACCGTTAGACTCCACATACGTTTGCACGGCATGGGAGATATCTTGCACCCGATTGCCTTTCCTGGCAAAGTGAATTCCCTCGAAAAAGGATTGCTTTGTCACATCAATCAGCTTCTGGGCTTCGGTGCTGATGGCACCACAGGCATAGGTAGCGGCACAATCGCCATGAAATCCCTTATAGAACGCTCCGACATCAACGGAAACGATGTCCCCTTCCTTCAGGATGTAACCACCCGGAATTCCGTGGATCACCACATTGTTGACGCTGATGCAGGCACTTGCAGGGTAGCCGCTGTAATTCAGGAACGACGGTTTTGCGCCCTGACTGACGATAAAATCGTGAACGGCTCGATCTATTGCTTTTGTCGATACGCCAGGCTTTACCAATTCCCCTGCCAGAGCACGGGCTGCCGCGGTAATTTTACAAGCCTCACGCATGGACGAAAGCTCTCGTTCATTCTTGATTGTGATCATACCTTTGCCCCTATCGCAGCGAGGATATCCTCGTTTGCTTTTTCAATGGGCTGGCTTCCGTTTACGCTGACCAGTCTGCCAAGCTTGCTGTAGAAGTCCTTCAGGACCTCCGTCGTCGCGTGGTAAACCTCCAGCCGCTTACGTACGGTCTCCGGTGCATCATCCTTGCGGATTACCAGTTCACCGCCGCAGGCATCACAGATGCCCTCGTGCTTGGGAGGATGTGCAGTAAGATGATAGCTTGCGCCGCACTTTCCGCAGACTCTGCGGCCGGTCATGCGCGCTTCAATCTCTGCGTCATCCACCTCGATGGATACGACATAGTCAATCTTAACGCCGTTGTCTTCCAAGGCCTGAGCCTGAGCCAGCGTGCGGGGCACTCCGTCGAGGATAAAACCGCCTGCACAGTCCGGCTGCTTGACACGATCCGCGACGATTCCAAGAATCAGTTCATCGGGGACCAGATTTCCGGCATCCATATATGACTTTGCCTTCATGCCCAGCTCGGTTCCATTCGCAATGGCCTCGCGGAGCATATTCCCGGTAGAAATGGCGGGGATAGAGAGCTTGCGAACAAGCAGCTCAGCTTGGGTCCCCTTTCCGGCGCCGGGCGCGCCCAGTAGAATGAGATTCATCCTGCCAAAACCTCCACGCTTAATCCAGGAAGCCTTTGTAGTGGCGCATCAGCATCTGAGCTTCCAGAGCCTTCACCGTCTCAAGGGCAACGCCCACGACGATGATGACGGAAGTTCCGCCGATTGCCAGATTGCTGAAGCCGGACATTACATCGCTTGCAATAATCGGAAGCATAGCGACGATGCCGAGGTAAACAGCACCAAAGACAACGATCTTGTTGATTACCTTCTGAATGAACTGAGCGGTAGGCTTGCCGGGACGGAAGCCGGGGATAAAGCCGCCGTTCTTCATCAGGTTGTTGGAAATCTCCATCGGGTCATACTGGATTGTGGAGTAGAACCAGCTGAAGAAGAAAATCATCAGGAAGTAGCACACTGCGTAAAATGCGCTGCTGCTGCTCCAGAGGTAGGTGTACGCCCAGCCGCTGCTGGTGCCCGTGAAAGCACAGATGGTAGCAGGCAGGGAGCAGATGGACTGTGCGAAGATCACAGGCATAACACCGGACATGCTCACCTTGATGGGCAGGTTGGTATTCTGTCCGCCGTAAACCTTGCGGCCGACGACGCGCTTCGCATACTGGATGGGGATGCGGCGCTCTGCATTGTCGACAAAGACAATGAACACAATCAGAGCCACCATGCCAACCAGAACAATCACGATCTTCCACCATGCAAGCTGAATCAGGTTGTACAGCATGGACGGTAGGCTGGAGATGATATTGGCGAACAGGATCATGGAGATGCCATTGCCGATACCAAACTCGGTAATCTGCTCACCCAGCCACATGACCAGCGCAGAGCCGGCGGTGAAAGCCAGGATGATAACAACTGCGGGCAGGAAGCCGGTCTCCTCAATAATCGCATAGCTGGAAGAGCTGTAGTTTCTGAGCATCATGTAATATGCCCAGCCCATCAGCAAGCCCAGGCCGACTGTTGCATAGCGGGTAATGGCGGCAATCTTCTTCTTGCCTTCCTCACCCTCGTCCTTTGCCAGACGCTCCAGCGCAGGAATGGCAATGGTCAGCAGCTGAACAATGATGGAGGAGTTAATGTACGGCTGAATGCCAAGAGCAAACACCGTTGCGCGGGAAAACGCGGAGCCGGACATTGCATTGTACAGTCCCAGAATGGTTCCGGACAATGTCTGATCAAAATAGGTTGTCAGCGTGGTCGTATCAATGAACGGAACAGGAATCACATTGCCTACACGGTAAATCAGAAGGATAAACAGTGTGAAGATGATCTTTTTACGCAGTTCAGGAATTTTCCATGCATTGCGAAGTGTCTGCAGCACTTAGATCACCTCGGCCTTTCCGCCTGCCTGCTCGATCTTTTCCTTAGCAGACTCAGAGAAAGCCGCGGCCTTTACAGTGATTTTCTTTGTCAGTTCGCCGGTACCCAAGACCTTCAGGCCATTGGGGCAGGCAGACACAATACCAGCGTCGATAATCGCGGCGGCATCGACAACAGCGCCGTCCTCAAAGCAGTTAAGCAGAGCAACGTTGATCGCCGTCAGCGGCTTCGCAAAAATGTTATTGAAGCCGCGCTTCGGGATACGACGTGCCAGAGGCATCTGGCCGCCTTCAAATCCGACACGGACCTTGCCGCCGGAACGAGCCTTCTGGCCCTTGTGGCCGCGGCCGCCGGTCTTTCCGTTGCCGGAGCCAATACCGCGGCCCTTGCGCTTGCCCACCTGAGTGGAGCCCGCGACAGGAGAGAGTTCATGGAGCTTCATTCTTATTCCTCCTCCTTATTAAACTTCTTCAACCTTCAGCAGATAGCCGATTTTGGCGATCTTGCCCTTGGTCTGGGTATTGTCGGGCTGGATGCTCACCTGGCCGATCTTGCGAAGGCCCAGGGAATTTGCGGTTGCAATATGCTTTTCCAGGCGACCATTCAGGCTCTTAACAAGCGTAATCTTCAAACTTGCCATGTTAATTGCCTCCTTACACAATTTCTTCCACGCTCTTGCCGCGGATCGCAGCAACCTGCTCGGGAGAGCGCAGACTGGTCAAACCGGCCATTGTGGCCTTAACAACGTTCTGCGGGTTGTTGGAACGCAGGCACTTTGCGCAAATATTCTTAATGCCGACAGCTTCCATAACCGCACGCACAGCGCCGCCGGCAATAACGCCGGTGCCTTCGGGAGCGGGCTTCAGCATGACGGTACCGGCGCCAAAGATGCCGATGACATCATGGGGAATGGTATTGCCTGCCAGGGAAACCTTTGTCATATTCTTCTTGGCATCTGCAATGCCCTTCAGAATTGCCTCGGAAACCTCAGCTGCCTTGCCCAGGCCGTAGCCAACAGTGCCCTTACCATCGCCGACAACGACAAGCGCGGAGAACTTCATGACGCGGCCGCCCTTAACGGTCTTGCTGACACGATTGAGGTAAACGACCTTTTCAATGAGCTCGGGGGCTTCATTGTTTTGAGTCTTATTGTAAGCCATTTCTTTTCCTCCTCACCTTAGAACTGAAGTCCGCCTTCGCGGGCACCCTCGGCCAAAGCGGCAACGCGGCCGTGATACACGTAGCCGCCGCGATCGAAGACAACCTCTTCGATGCCCTTTGCCTTGGCGCGCTCGGCGAGCTTGGCGCCAACCTTCTTGGCAGCCTCGCAGTTACCGGCAGCTCCTTCAAATTCCTTCTCCAGCGTATTGGCGGAAACAAGGGTTACACCGTTTACGTCATCGATAATCTGCGCATAAATGTTCGCATTGCTGCGGAAAACATTCAGGCGGGGACGCTCGGGGGTGCCGGAGACCTTCGCACGAACGCGGATATGCCGCTTCATGCGCATTGCTTTCTTATCAATT
The DNA here is from genome assembly GCA_963641615.1 of bacterium. GTDB lineage: Bacteria > Bacillota > Clostridia > Oscillospirales > Oscillospiraceae > Faecousia. The sequence goes on from CAVIFH010000188.1 coordinate 4,548, forward strand.
TTGCTGACCATTTCGGCACACCTCCATTACTTCTTACCACCGGTCTTACCAACCTTGCGGCGGATGACCTCAGTAGTATACTTGATGCCCTTGCCCTTGTAGGGTTCGGGAG
>CAVIFH010000189.1:0-4605 GCA_963641615.1 bacterium
GCCATGCTCTGCTCGATGGGCTTTGTAATTTCGGACTCTACCTTTTCCGGGCTGGCACCGGGGTAAGTCGTCATGATCACGACATAGGGAAAATTCATATTCGGCAGCAGATCCGGAGTCATTTTTGTATAGGCAACAACACCCAGAACCAGAATCGCAATGACTGCGACGAATATGGTGAGCGGTTTCTTTACACTGAACTTTGGCATGCTTACTCCTCCATGCGGAATCTCGTGTGTGCAATAAACGGCAGCACCTGCGAGTACAGATGCATATGAAATATCTATGCACAGTATATCACGGAGGGATGACGCAAGTGTGAACTTTTTAAGTTTTTGCTTACGGAAGGAGAAAGAGAAAACTTGCCTAAAGGAAGGGAATGTATTATAATCGAAGGAAATTATGGCAACAACGTACAATTCGTCTGCGGCGAAAAGCTGAATCTTTTGCCTCAATTTTGCAGTTTGAAAAACTTGAGATACATACAGTATCCCTGCGCTTTTCGAACTTTAACTTGAGCCAAAATCTTTCAGCAATCGCTCTTGTTTCATTGTGCGGTGCTGCCTTAGAAAAAATTGGGAGGAGCACTGCATATGGAATTTAAGGTTCTGGCAGTGGGAGATGTGGTCGGTGCACCGGGAATGGAGCAGATTCGCCTTCGGCTGCACCAGATGAAGCGGAGCACCGGCGCGGATTTTACGATCGTCAACGGAGAGAATGCCAGCGTGGTCGGCATTACACCGGATCAGGCTGAAGATATTTTTGATGCCGGAGCGGATGTGATTACCCTGGGAAATCACAGCTTCTCCAAGCGGGAAATTACTGCGTATTTAGATGATAATCCGCGGATCATCCGTCCGGCCAATTACGCGCCGCAGGTGCCGGGACGTGGGTGGGGCACCTATGAATGCAAGTACGGAAGCATTGCGGTGATCGATCTGATCGGTCGGTGCTATATGGACTATGTGCCGGATAACCCGTTCCTGCTCATTGATAAAATTCTCAAGCAGGTGGACGCAAAGTTCATTCTTGTGGAAATTCACGCGGAGGCAACCTCCGAAAAGCTCGCGATGGGCTATATGCTTGACGGCAGAGTCAGTGCCGTGTGGGGAACTCATACCCATGTTCCGACGGCGGATAACCGGGTCCTGCCCAAGGGCACAGGCTACGTGACGGACCTGGGCATGACAGGACCGCGGGACTCTGTCCTTGGCATTCAGCCGGAGCTGTCAATCGCGCGCTTTCGCGGAGACCTTCCTCAGCGCTATCGCTGGGCGGAGGGCAAAACCAAGATGGAAGGCGCGCTGTTTACATTGGACAGCGAGAGCGGAAAATGCCTGCGCGCAGAGAGAATTGAGCAATGGGGTTAAAGATTCTTCACAGCGCCGACTGGCATCTGGGTTCTCCCTTTCGCTCCCTTCCGGAAGGAAATCGTGCTTCTCTGCGCGCCGCCCAGATGGAAATTCCGGAGCGGATCGCGGCGCTTTGCGCCCGGGAGAAGTGCGATATGGTGCTTCTGGCGGGAGATTTGTTTGACACGCCGACACCTGCAGCGGAGACGGTACGCCAATTTAAAGCCGCAATGCAGGCAATGAATGTCCCTGTGTTTATTTCACCGGGAAATCACGACTGCTGTACCGCCGAGAGCGTGTGGATGACAGAGCAGATGCCGGAAAATGTGCATGTTTTTACCGGCGGGATAGAGTATGTGGATCTGGCGGCGCCGGATTGCCGCGTTTACGGCGCAGGGTATCGGAGCATGGACTGCCCCGGCTTGCTGAAAAATTTTCACGCGGAGGGTACTGCCCGCTGGTGCGTGGGGGTGTTTCACGCAGACCCCCTGAACCTCTCTTCGCCCTGCTGCCCCGTCACGGCGGCACAGGTGCGTGAATCCGGCCTGGATTATCTCGCTCTGGGGCATATTCATTCCGCGAGTGCCTACCGGGCAGGGGAGACGCTCTGCGCATGGCCCGGATGCCCCATGGGACGCGGCTGGGATGAGACGGGGGAAAAGGGAGCGTATATTGCCTCCCTGGAGGAAACGGCATCTGTTCAGTTTCAGCCTCTGGGTCTGCCGCAGTTTTACGATATGTCTGCAGAAATCCGTACGGACGCATATGCGGCGCTGGAAGCAATTCTGCCGCCGACAGAAAGCAGGGACCTGTACCGTGTGACGCTCACAGGGACGGGAAGCGTAAGGACGGATGCTCTGCAGCGGCGTTTTGCGCACCTTGCGCTGCTGGAGCTGCATGACAGCACACACGCTGATGCAGACCTATGGGAGTGGGTCGGAGAGGACAGCTTGCGGGGTATTTTCTTTCAGATGCTTAAGGAGGCTGCGGAGGACCCGCAGCAGGCACAGACCGCGATTCTGGCCGCGGAGCTTTCGCAGAAGCTGCTGCGGGGGGAAGAGGTGCTTCTTCCATGATGATAGAGTCGATGACCGCCTCCTTCGGAAAACTGGAGAACGCGGTGCTCCGCCTTACACCCGGAATGAATGTGATTTCCGCCCCCAATGAATGGGGAAAAAGCACATGGTGCGCTTTCCTGCTTGCCATGGCATATGGAGTGGATACGCGGGAGAAGACGACAAAGAGCGCTCTCGCGGAGAAAGAGCATTATGCCCCCTGGTCGGGAAGCCCAATGTCCGGCCGGCTGCAGGTGGAGTGGAACGGCCGGAGAATCACCATTGAGCGGATGACAGCCGGGAGAGTCCCGTTGGGCGATTTTCGTGCTTATGAGACGGAGTCCGGCCTGCAGGTGGAGGAGCTGACGGCATCCAACTGCGGCATGCAGCTTTTTGGCGTGGAAAGGGCAACCTTTCAGCGCGCGGGATTCATTCGGCTGGAGGATCTTCCGATAACGGCCAATGAGGATTTCCGCCGGCGGCTGAATGCACTGGTAACAACCGGAGAAGAGGGAAATGACAGCCTCAGGCTGCAAAAGGGTCTGCACGACCTGAAAAATCGGATTTGCCGCAAGCCGGGTGGACAAATTTACCGTCTTCTGCAGGAAAAGACGGAGCTGTGCGGCCGCCTGGACGATTTGCACGAGAAGCAGCAGGAGCATGGGCGCCTGCAGAGCCGCCTGCAGGAGAATATGCGTCTTCAGCAGGAGCTGCAGATCCATGAAAAAACGCTTGCCTACCGCGCGGCGCTGGATGAGCAGCAAAAGGTTGCCAAGGCACAGCACACATTCAGTGAGGCGCGCCGGCGTTTGGAAACGGCGGAAAAAGCCTGTGAGGGTCTGCCCTCAGGTGCTGAAGCCCAGGAAAAGCGGACGGCGCTTCTGCAGCTGCGCACAGAGCTTGCTGCGCTGCGTGAGCAGGGAGAGCTTCCGCCCCGGCCGACGCCGCCTCAGTGCCCGCCCTGCTTTGCGGGGAAAAGCCCGGAGGAGATTTACGGCCAGGTTGCATCGGATAGGCGCGCCTGCAGATTCAGCGCTTTTTTTGCCGTGTGGTGCGCGCTTGCCGCACTCTCTGCCGCGGCGGGAGGCACGCTGCTGTGGCAGAAGCAGTTCCTCTATGCCGCAATTGCGGCAGGGGTTTTCCTGTATGCATCCGTATGCGTGGGCGTCTGCCTGATTACGACGCTGAAGCGAAGGAAAACACTTCGCAGATTTTATGGTTCCCCCCGACCCGCCCAGTGGCAGGAAATGGCTGACGAATATATACATGCACTGGCCGATTTCCGGCGGCAGGAGGAGACGTATCAGGCGCTTTCAGCGGCCGCTGCGAAGCGGCGCCGGGAGATGAAACAGAAAGTGTATTCTCTCTGCGGCGAAAACGGTCTGGAAGAATGCTGCCGGTATTGGAATGAGGTGCAGGCAAAGCGCCTTGCGCTGGACGATGCAAAAAGAGAGGCGGACTGGGCCGGGCGGCAGTATGAGTCTGTAAAAAATATGGCGCGCCCCCTGCCGCCGGAGCCGCCGGAGGAGAACCGAACCGAGTCAGCGGAAGAGACGGCAGTGCTTTTGCACTCCCTCAGAGCGCAGGAGCAGAAGCTTCGTGAGGCGGACGGGAAAGTCCTTGGCGCCATGGAAGTATTGGGTGAAGAAACTGCCCTGCGCAGTCAGGTGCAGGCACTGGAGGAAAGGCAGGCAGAGCTGGAGCAATACTCTGAGGCGTCAGAGCTTGCCCTGCAGATGCTGCAGAAGGCAGCGGAGGATCTGCAGCGCCGATTTGCTCCGCGTATATCCGCACGGGGGCAGGAGCTGCTTTCTGAACTGACGGGAGGGAGATACGACCGCCTGACGATGGATGCGGACATGACCCTTCATGCCGGCAGCCAGAATGCGCCGGCCCTGCGGCAGCCGATATGGCTCAGCGACGGCACTGCGGATCAGGTTTATCTTTCCCTTCGACTGGCCATTGCGCAGGAACTGACACCGGAGGCTCCCCTGATTCTGGACGATGCGCTCCTTCGCTTTGATGATCAGCGCCTGGAGACGGCGCTGAAGCTGCTGCGCCAGATGGCAGATAAAAAGCAGGTAATTCTTTTCAGCTGCCGGGAGCGGGAGAAGGAAATCTTAGCAGGGCTGCAGTAGGCGTACGAAAGCGCGAATGCATTTCCCCTTGCTATTTATCGGGCAATACAGTATACTGAG
>CAVIFH010000190.1:0-4591 GCA_963641615.1 bacterium
AGGTAGGGCTCACACTCGGAGCCGTTAATCAGCACGGCGTCGATGGGCTTGCCCGGCTTGAGCTTGACATAGGTGGGGAAGGTGGCGCCGCCCATGCCGACAATGCCCTTCTGCTTGACGATCTCGATGATCTCATCGGGCGTCAGCTCCTCCAGAGGCTTATTCGGCACAACGGACTCATCCAGAACATTCTTTTTGTCATTTTTGATGACAACAGACATAACCCCGGGCCCCTTGTTGGGGTGCGTATGGGGCTCAACCGCGACAACGGTGCCGCTGACACTTGCGTGAACCGGCGCACCGATAAAGCCTGCCTGCTCGCCGATGACCTGACCGACCTTCACATAGTCGCCTGCCTGCACAACCGGGTTCGCGGGGGCACCGATGTGCATGGCCAGGGGAATGATCACGGTATCCGGCTCCGGGAAGCGCTTGAGCGCCATGTGCTCAGTGTAGTCCTTGTGCTCGGAGGGATGGACACCGCCGTAGAAGCCTTCAAAGCGTTTGGCACGGGCCTGCGCCACATAGTCCTTGATTTCCTCTACGCTCACTCTGGAATAGTCCCGCAGCTGGGTCTCCTGGGCAAGGAACTCCTTCGTGCGGCCCTGCTTCTCCAGACGCTGGTAAATCTTTTCCCATGCGCAGTCCTTCTTGGGGTCAATTTCGCACTTGCCGTTCTTGGCACCGCCGCACTGACCGTTGACCAGCCCCTTGGAGCAGTCCACAATCGGGCAAATGCCGCCGGTCACATTCAGATAGCACTGGGCACAGGCTCCGCAGGTTTTCTGCGTCAGCGCCATGCCATGGTGACCGGTATAGTTCAGGGAGTTGGTCGCGGTAAAGGTGGGCACGGATGCGATGTCGGCTACGGTCTGCACGCCAAGTCCGCAGGAAACGACAGCGACATTCTCAGTTCCCTCTGGAATGATGTCTGAAAGCTTCTTTCGGGTCTGGACACTGTTGCACAGGAAGTCCACGTGGATGCTGCCGGTGACGTTTTTCCCGGCGGCCGCCGCCAGAGAAGCAACCTCGTCAAGCTCCGGCTCCGATACGGTGTCAAATTCCTTGAAGCATTTGTTGCACGCTACCAGGAAGATGTTGTCCTTTTCGGCAAGCAGTGACGTCAGTTCTTCTCTGCTCTTTAACACATACTTGGTATAATCCACCAAATATCACCTTCTTATCGATTTGTTCGTTTGAAAGCAAACGCATACTGACTGAATTATACCATATTCCTCTGATAACTGTCCAGTGGCAGACCGTGAATTTTTGAACGAATTTTAGGGGCGGTTTTAATATTTTTAGTTAGCATAAGCTAACTATTAGGCAAAAAATAAGCGGCAGGAGATTCTCACGCCATTTAAGGCACGAAATAACCCCTGACTGCTTCCTTTACGGCGGCAATCAGGGGTTATTTCTCGCTGATCTTGGGTTCTTCCATTTGCTTAACCTCTGCTTTCTGCGGATTCGCGAAGGGGCGATTACCTAGTACATTGGACTCACTCCTTTTTGTGCTTTCAATATACCCCGGATTCTGGATTTTTTCAAGATGGAATATTCACCAGAAAAGGAAAGAAAAGCTTATTCATCCTGCGAATGGATTTTCCCTGCATTACGTGCTATGATAAAAGGGTTGAGGGCCTGAAGCGGGCGGGAAATGGCGTACTGGATATGCCACTTCCCGCCCACTTTGCCACTCACAGCGAATATTCTATCATACGCAGAGCAATATATCCATTCACACAATAAATGAATTTAAGAGTTTTTATTTATCCGATTTACCATCTTGAAAAGAAACAGTATTCCGGGTTATCCTTTCAATAGGAAGGAGGCTGGTTTCTGAGATGTATCTTTTTCTTTACCTGAGGCGTTCCATTTCACGCAGATTTCGGAAGCATTTTTCCCTTTATCTGGTGCTGACCTTTTCGTTTATGCTTCCTCTTCTGGTTTCAGTCTATCAGGACAGCCAACTTTACGGGACAGTGCAGGAAATGCTGTTTTCTACCAAAGGGCAGACATTTCATATTGCCAATGTGACGCAGTCCGACTGCCAGTATTTTCGGGGTATTGAGGGACTTTCTTCCCCCATTTTTGCGGATGGGAAAATCCATCTTAAAATGGAAAAGGACGAGGAGTGGAAGGATCTTTCCGCGCTAAATCTGTATTACAGCCTGCTCCAGCAGCGAATCAACGAAATGGGGCGCAGCAGTGTATCCATTACCGCAAGCGAGTATGAGTATGCTCATGGCATCATCACCGATGAGGCCTTTTGGTCGTCCCGGTGATTGCTGTATGCGGTAAATTTATTCCTGATCTTCTTTATGGCCTTTATCGTGCAGTCCACCTATCGGAGCTATTTGCGGTCCTTTTCTGCAGATATGGAGACGCTGTCCTGCTGCGGCGCAGGCAGGCGGCAAATTGCTCTTCTCTTCCTTTTTGAATTCCTTGTGGTTTTTGCTCTGTCCGCGGCAAGCGCGGTTTCGGTTTCTGCGGGGATACTGAAGCTTCTTTTTGAAGTCCTTCTGGTGATGCAGGAGAATTCCGGCTTTGCGTGGGTGGTTTTCCATATGGACGCCCGGAACACGGCGATTCACCTGCTGATCTGCTTTATTGCACTTGCTGTTCCCCTGTGTTTTTCATTGAGAAAGTACCCCGCCCGCTCTGCGTCACAATCCGGTGCAGTCCCAAAAAGATACCGCAGAAAAAAGCTGGCATTTCCCCGCACACCATCACGGGCGCTGGCAAAGCTCTGGCGGCAGCGTACAAACTGCGTTTTTCAAAATTGTCTGTGTGTCTCCATTCCCCTCGTTACTGTTTTCCTGTTTATTTTTCAGTGCCTGCTGCTGATCTTAAGCTTCACCAGCACTCCGGCAGAGTATGAAATCCGCGTCACAAGTGCCTTTGCCGGTATTGGGGATGAAGTCATCAATGACATTGAGGCAATGGAGGATGTGGCATATGTTGTGGCGAAGAAAAGCCCGTCTCCGGGTGAATTCTATATTGAAGGGCCGGAGGGAGAGCAGGTGCCTGTCCGGATACACTCTTTTTCTGACCTGGATGCAATAAATGAGAACCTTGAAAAATACGATGCTGCCGTTGAGATCGATCCTGCTGCCATGGAAATCGAACCCGGAGACCCAATCAGGCTGATTCGGTTCGAGGGACAGACGGGAGAGGAGCTCTTTACCCTTACCGCAAAGCAGGTGCTGGCGAGTGAGGAAGGAGAAACAGCGAGTGACGTGTATATTGATGATGTTTTGCTGACAGTCATTCTGAATCTGCTCCCATGCAATGAGCTGGAAATCAAGCTCCGGGATACAAGCCGCCATGAGGCTGTGGCAGATGCCCTTGCGGATCGTTTTCAGGGGGCGGGATACAAAATTGACGACCGGCAGACCAGCATTTCTTTTGCCCAGAATGCGGCGCCCGGCTACTACTTTCTGACAGCCTGCCTCTTTGCCATTCTCTTTGCTCTGGTCATTCTGATCCTGTACACAAAGCTGTGCGACTATGTCAGAAATCAGTCCGGCATCATCAAAACAATCTATACTCTGGGATCCACCAGAGATACGATTACGCGGTCCTTCCTCCGGCAGGCTTCAGCCCCTGCGGTTTTCGCCGCACTGATACCGATTTTGCTCAGCTTTTGGGCGGTGAAGCTCGTTTCCGATTCGGCAGGGGCGGTGCTTTCATGGAGCATCCCCGTCTTGGCAGGATACCTGGGAGCCGGTTTGCTGATGATCGGAGTATACCTTTGCCCCATTCAGATTACGCTGAGGAGCCAGTTCAGGAGGCTGCCATGAGTGTTATTAAAACAGAATCTCTGACAAAAATTTATATGCAGGGGCAGGATGAGGTCCGCGCGGTGGACAGCGTTTCTCTCAGCATTGAGCAGGGAGAGTTTACGGCCATTACCGGCCAGTCCGGTTCCGGGAAAACCACCCTGCTGAATCTGCTGGGAGGAATCGAGACGCCTACCTCCGGCTGCGTCTATGTTGATGGAGTCAACCTGCAGAAGGCAAAGGAACGCAAATTAGCCCAGCTTAAACGCCAAAGGATTGGCCACATCTTTCAGGATTTTAATCTGATCCCGATTTTAAGCGCACGGGAAAACATTGCCATGCCCATGCTGCTGGATGGGAAAAAGCCAAAGCAGGAGGAAATCGAACGTCTCGCATCCTTCCTGGGCATTGACAATCGGCTGAAGCATTTCCCATCGGAATTATCGGGAGGGCAGAAGCAGCGTGTCGCCATTGCCCGGGCGCTGATTATGAATCCTTCCATTCTTCTTGCCGACGAACCTACAGGCAACCTTGACAGACATTCCGCCGATGAGCTGATGGAGCTGCTCCAGGAAATCAACCGCCGGGGGCACACAATTCTGCTGGTAACGCATGAGCAGCGCTACGCGGATCTGTGCGCGAGAAACATCGTAATCAGCGACGGAAAGATTATACAGGATTCTCTGAATGGGTAACCGCAAAACACCGCAGATGAATCACACGGCGCCTCCTGTGACGGGGTACGTGATTCATCTGCGGTGCTGCCCTATATTTCCCATTTCCCAAGCTGCACCGGGGGCTGCTCTGAC
>CAVIFH010000191.1:0-4571 GCA_963641615.1 bacterium
CGGTCTGCGGGCCTCAAATCGAAAAAAGAAAGGGAGCATCAGCTCCACGACGACCATGGAGCAGATGAGGTAATACCAGCGCCCTGTTAATCGTGTGCCCAGAAACAGTGTGAGGGGAATCAGGAAAAAGATGACGAGGATGGAGAAGAATGTACTTTTTTTCATATTCCAACTCCATTTTGCTTCAAAAGTGCGCTTACATCGGCAACAGTAACAGCATTTTGAAACAGACCGCGGCTCATACGGCTGGCAGAAGTGGTATAGAAGCTGTTGGAGCCGAAAAATTTCTGCGGAGTATCGTATGACAGCAATTGTCCGTCAAAGAACATGCCGGTCAGGTCAGCATATTCAGCGCAAAACTCCACATCGTGGGATACCATGACGATGGTAACACCGCTGCTGCGCAGTTTGCTCAGAATTTTGGCGAATGTGTGTTTGAAGAAGCTGTCCATTCCCTTTGTGGGCTCATCCAGAAGCAATATTTTCGGGGATGTCAGCAAGACCTTTGCAAGGGCGGCACGCTGTATTTCCCCTCCGGACAGATCCGCGCTGTGCATATCCAGCAACGGCGTGATTTCACATATTTCGGCAGCCTCGGAGATTTTTTCCGGGTCCCCGGTCATTTCCTTTAAATCTTCAAGCAAAGTCTGTTTGACGAAAATGCACTTTGGATCCTGCGGCAGCATGGAAATACAGCCTTGAAACAGATGATTTTTGTAGGAAGCAAGAGGCTTTCCAAATAGCTTTACGCTGCCGCGATAGAGTCTGCAAATGCCGCACAGAGCCTTCAGCATGGTGGATTTTCCGGTTCCGTTGCCGCCGACAATGCAAAAAAGAACGCCCTGAGGGACGGTGATTTTTAAATTTTTCAGCACATCCGGTGCATTGCGTTCATAGCGAAACCATCCGTCTCGAATTTCCAGCGCGGGGGGCTTTTCAGGAGCTGGGCAGTGCTCTGACGGCAGTGAAGCAATATCCGGTGCATTCCCACTGAAAAGACCTGTAAGCCATATGCGCCCATCGCGTACCGTCATAGGGCATTTCCCAACAAAATTTCCGCTGTAGAAAATACGTGCCGGGGAAGGGAGAGCAGCGAACATCGGACTTTCACTTCTGTAAAGCTGCTCTGCGACGGAATGCGGGTCAGCATCCGCAGTGATGCGCCCTTCCTCCATGACAACAACCCGGTCGGCACAGGGAAATACATCCTCTGTGCGGTGCTCGGTAATCAGAATTGTAGTTCCCAATTCCCGGTTGATTTTCTTTAATATATTCAGGAAATCGGCTGCCGCGATGGGATCCAGCTGACTGGTTGGCTCATCCAGAATTAAAATTTCAGGCTGCATGACCATGATGGCAGCCAGATTCATCAGCTGCTTTTGACCGCCGGAAAGCTCCGCTGTATCACGGTAAAACCAGTCCTGAATGCCAAAGAAGCTGGACATCTCCGCAACGCGCAGCCGCATGGAGGTTTCATCACAGCCGAGGTTTTCCAGTCCAAAGGTGAGTTCATGCCAGACCTTATTGGTCACAATCTGCTCATCCGGATTTTGCATGACGAAGCCGATTCTTGCAGCCTGCTCACGGGGGGAGATTTGTCCCAGCGGTATACCGTCAAGCAGGATCTGACCATAGAGCGTTCCATGGGGCGCAAGGACCGTTTTCAGGTGACGAAGCAGGGTCGTTTTTCCGCTTCCTGATTTTCCGCACAGCAAAATATACTCTCCCTGAGATATGCTCAAATGGATGCTCTGCAGGGCAGGGCGCGATGCACCGGGGTATGTGAAGCTCAGATTTTCGAGCGCAAGATTCGCCATACAATTGTCTCCTCGAGCTGCAAAGCGGTTGGAATCAGCAGCAAAATACAGTAAACAGGGAAGCCCCAGCCGAGCGGACTGATTTTCAGCTTCGGTGTAAAGCTTGCATCGGTGCCGCCCGCCGCAATAACGGAAAATTCCAGAATTAAAATCAGTATCAGCAAAATGATGTCCCGCACGCATACGGAGTAAATCTGAAAATGGGTACGCCTGCCGCTGCCATAACCGCGGGAACGCATGGAGTCTGCCGTAATGAGGCTCCCCTCCAGTGCCCAGTCTGTCAGGGCAGAGAGTGCGGAAACCCCGTCCTTTGCCTGATCGACAAACCTTCCTTCCTGTGTGACACCCTTTCCGATTGCCTGCCTGGCAAGGAGAATCTGCTTTGCCTTGCGGCTTAGCGCGGGTATCATCTGAAGCACCATGACAAGCAGCAGCGACAGCGACGGAATGATATTCCCGAAGAGTGCTGTGAATTTATCGCTGGTAAGCACCTTGCTGTAGCAGCCGAACCACAGCAACATTGCCACCATAATAGCTCCCAGCGCCATTCCGTAGTACAGTGCCTCGAGCGTGTACGGACGGCCAAAGTAAGTAAAGAGAACATGCTTTCCGGATTTATTCAGAAATGGATTAATCAGCGACAGCAGCAGAAAGATGCCAACCATCCCGCCAATCATCCGAAAGCCTTTTTTTCCATGCAGCAGAAGATAATAGGTACCGGAGCAGATACACGCAGCAGCACAGTACGCGGGATGCTGAATGGTAGCGCCAAAGCCAATGACACCCAGAAAGTAAATGAAATTCACAATTGGGTGACATGCTGAAAAAGCGTCGCTGCTCATGGATATTCCTCCTGTTTGTGCCGGATCGTCGGGGCTTATTATATCAGCTCGAACGCCAAAAGGCAACAGCGCTGTTTCCTTAATCGTCGCGGCGGCGGTTGCCTCCGAAGAGAATCAGCAGCCTGAGCAGCTGCGCCAATGCGGCAGCGGTTGCGGCGACATAGGTCATGGCCGCCGCTCTGAGTGTTTTGCGGGCGCCGAATAATTCATCTTCGCTGAGAATTCCGTTTTGCTCTATCGCGGCGAGGGCGCGGCGGCTTGCGTTGAATTCCACGGGAAGTGTGATCAGCTGAAATACAACAGACAACCCGAAGCACAAAATACCAAGGTTAATGAACAAATCAGACGCACGTCCGAGACTCGAAAAAAGAATACCGATCAGAATCAGCGGCATGGCTAATTTTGAACCGAAATTTGTAACGGGAATAATTGCCGCCCGAAGCTTGATGGGGGCGTACCCCTGCGCATACTGTACGGCATGTCCTGCCTCGTGGCACGCTACGCCGATTGCGGCAGTGGATGTGCTTGTATAAACATCATCAGACAGGCGAATCACGTTGGTAGTCGGGTCATAGTGATCCGTTAACGTGCCGCCAACCCGCTCGAAACGTACGCCGAATACGCCGTTTGCCCGCAAAACCTGCCGTGCCGCTTCAACAGCGGTAATTCCTCTTGAAGAGAATTGCTTGGAATATTTTCGAAACGTTGCGTTTACTTTTGCGCTTGCAAGCAGGGATAATATCAGACATGGGAGCACCAGATAGACGTATGTCCAGTCATAGCCGTAATAATACATGGAAAAGCCTCCTTTATTTCTTCCTGAAATTGCGATACTGCCGGATAAATGCGATTTATATGGGCTTAAAAGGTCACATAATTCATTATATCATGATTCCGGAAAAAGGCAATGTATTGGTGCTGCAGTTTACGGCGGACAAGTAAAATATTCATATTTTGTTCATATACTCACATCAGGAAACTGCTATACTGGGCCTTGAAATCCAGTGACCGGGAGGCGGACATAATGGAAGATCCCAAGAAAAAACGATATTTATATCTGATGCTCTCCGGCTTCGGCGCGATCAGCCTGAGCATCATTTTGTTCTTTATCCTGTACTGTATGCGCGGAATCGGTGAGGTACTGAAGGATGTATTGAATATCCTGTCCCCATTCATTTATGGCGGCGTCGTTGCGTACCTGCTTCGTCCGATGTGCAACACCTATGAGCGCTTCCTTGAAAAGCACCTGCCGAAGAAAATAAAAGGGGCAGCGTCCGGCACGGCTGTGTTTGGCAGCCTTCTGACAGCGCTTCTGATGGTGTACGCTTTGGGGGCAATGATTATTCCGCAGGTGCTGGAAAGCCTTGTCACCCTCGGAAAAACTCTCCCGTCTCAGGTTGAGAATCTCGTTTCCTGGGCAGAGAAGACCTTTGGCGAAAATGAATACATCGACAATATTTTTGCCTTCTTTAACACCAGCTATGATAAGCTGTACCAGACAGCAGATGCGTGGATTCGCAATACTGCCATGCCGCAGATTACCACGCTGTTCAGCAGACTGGGCTCCGGTGTCTATAATATGGCCAAAGACGTCTATAATCTGGTTGTTGGTCTGATTGTTGCGGTCTATGTTCTGTTCAGCCGGAAGCGGTTTGCAAGGCAGAGCACGCTGATCGTACGCAGTATCCTAAGTGAACGTTGGGCAGATGCGATCCTTGATGAGGTTGTGCTGATGGATCAGATGTTCGGCGGCTTTATAGATGCCAAAATTCTCGATTCTCTGATTATCGGCATCCTGTGCTATATCGGGTGCTTGATTCTCAGAATACCGAATACGCTGCTGATCTCTGTCTTTGTAGGCGTGACGAATATCATTCCGTTTTTCGGACCGTTTATCGGAGCGATCCCGGCA
>CAVIFH010000192.1:0-4557 GCA_963641615.1 bacterium
GCGTAATGACATTGGTAGTCCCTTCCATGGTATGCTGGTAGCTTACGGCCTCCTTCAGCTTGTGGAAGCCGCTGATCTGAATCTGAATCTTATAAAACGTTCCCGGGGCAAGGCTGGTAAACTCTGCCTTCCCGTTTTGTACGGTCTGCGCGTAGGTGTTTCCGTAGGTATCGCTGCAGATGACGCTCAGCAAATCCTCCTGTGCGTCAGAGTCAACCGACACCGTCAAGATACCCTGCGTTTCCTGAATATCCGTAACCTCCGCAGACTTCAGATATTCCCCCGTGTAGTACATATAGCCCCACACGCCGCCTGCCAGCAGGAGGCACAGAAGGAATATGGTAAAGAGTGTTCCGACGGCAGATTTCTTTTTCTTCGGATGCTTTACAACAACCGGTTCCACATTCGGAGCGATTTTTCTCTCCGGAGAAGACGGCTTCTCAGAATCCTTCAGCAGTAAATTCAGGGACTCCAGCTCTGCCTCCAGGTCAAAATCGTCATCTTCACTTTCCTGCTCCGGAAGGCTGTCTTCTTTCTTTTCCGGTTCACCGCTTAATGCAGCAAACTGCCGGGCGACGTCATCCTCTGTGTCATCATACGAAAGTGCGGCTGTGTCTGCAGCCGAAGCGCCCGTATCCCACTCGCTCATATCTGAAGTAATCTGCTCGATGCTGCCTGTTTCATCCCGCTGAAGGGTGCTTTCATCCGGCACCGCATCCCCCGGATCGGATTCATCCTGCTGTACTTCCTCATCCGCGGGCAGCACCGGGACTTCATTCTCCTGCTGCTCCGGAAGCGGCTGTTCCTGTTCATTTTCCGGCTGCTCGTCCCGTTCAGGCTGCTCCTCCTGATTCTGCTCCAAAGCGGGCGTGTCAGGAGGTGTCTCCTCCGCGGCCTGACTCTGCTGCGATTCCTCCGGAGGCACCGTGTCCGTGCTCTCCTGAGGAGCCGTATCTTCCTGTTTCTCAGGGGGATTTGCCGCAGCCGTCTTTGCCGCCGTGCCAAGGGGCGCCATAATGGGCACGTCATTGATGGTATTGCGCTGCATATAGTCAACGAAGGCCTGCCGCATCTGCTCAGGGCTCTCCCATCGTGCTGCAGGGTCCGGATTGCAGGCCTTCTTCAGAATGCCCGCCATTTCTTCATCTGCGGCAGCCGGAGAAGGCAGTTCCTTTGACAGGTCCTCAGGCAGCACACCATTATTGAAAATCTGGTACAGGATCAGCCCGACGCTGTATGTATCCGCGGTTTCGTTGAGCACCGACAGATCATCCAGCAGCTCCGGGGCAGTATATCTGCTGCGGAACTTTTCCGGCAAGGTAATATATTTCAGTGATTCCATGGGCAGGAATCCCATATCACCGATTTTATACCCCTTCTTCCCGGATATGAAGATGTTGGAGGGCTTCAGATCCGCATAAATCATGCCCTCTTTTCTGCATGCAGCAAGAGCGCCGCAAAGATCGATTCCGAGGTTTACCGCCCCCAGATGCGTCACGGCATGCCGGT
The DNA here is from genome assembly GCA_963641615.1 of bacterium. Taxonomy (GTDB): domain Bacteria; phylum Bacillota; class Clostridia; order Oscillospirales; family Oscillospiraceae; genus Faecousia. The sequence goes on from CAVIFH010000192.1 coordinate 1,510, forward strand.
GCATATACCGGTCCAGCGAAAGCCGGAGACTGCCCAGCAGATAAATTTCATATCCGACGCCGTCCCCGCGCATCGGCTCCAGCTGGCATCCCTCGTAGGGGAGAAAGCCTCCGGACTCAGAAAGCTTTTGCAGCAGCTGCGCCTCCTGCATTGTCTCCTCAGCCAGAGATTTGTAGTAATCTACGGCCTCCGAGGAGTCTTTATATGCGCCGGTAATCAGCAATGCATCCAGCTGCGTTTTAGACGCAGGGATAGAAATCACCTTTACGATGTACTTCCGCTTGGTATCCCCCTGCACAGCGGGGTAGCACCTTACGCCCACATGGTTGCTGACCGGCGTACCAACGGTAAATCCATCCAACAGCGGAGAAACAGCCAATTGTTCAGGCAATTTAATCGCCTCCTTTATCCCCTGTATCATATACGAAAATTATGAAAAATGCAATATGTTTTGCGTGCTTTCTTCAACGGATGCTGTCCTGAAAGGCACAGGAAATTTGGACATCATGAAGCTGCCCGACGCATGATGCCGCAGCATTGTCAGATCCGGGAGAAATTTTTGTTGACAAGCTGCATCGACTGTGCTAGAATATACTCCAGTGAGTGACGTCCAACGTCTTCATGTAATATCGCGGAGTAGAGCAGTTGGAAGCTCGTCGGGCTCATAACCCGGAGGTCGTAGGTTCGAGTCCTGCCTCCGCAACCAAAATTTGTCCAGAAACCGATTGGTTTCTGGACTTTTTCTTTTGTTTTGCGGGAGGGAAGTTGGAATTTCTCCGTGTGGATTTTCTGGGTTTGGGTGTTGACCCATGTTTTGACCCATAATAGGATAGCACGCAGTAGATTGGAAGCCGCATGACAGGAAGAACTGTCCAAATGCTGTTTTCTTTGTTTATGGCATAAAAGTCCTGCTATTTTCGCCATTACCTTGACACCTGCGGTTTCACTGATGGAGCAATGCCACAGGCGGTTTCTCATAGTTCTGCGGAAACCTACAGCATATCACTTAGCAGAGTTGTGTATACCTATCGGAATTATAAGAAATGCATACCAGGAACATCGTGATGAACTAATCGCATTCAACAGTCTGTGACACATAAATACTTGGGAAAAACGCCCTCAACTTAATGTTGTAAATCGCTCAATAAAGATCGTAACATCAGAATTGTTGTCGGGGATAAAAGCATTGATTATCGCATTTAACGTCAAAGGCAAGTTAGAACTGTTTTTGAATTTGCACTCTCGAATAAAAGCACCTCCCTTACATTTTTTCAACAGCAGAATAGCCAGACCCTCCCCGCGGCATTCGATGGCAGATGATCGCTCCCATCCGGGAATTCCACGGGACAGAAACGGAGCATACGCTTTCAGCTTCCGCCGATGTCTCCCCGCAAACGCGCGGGCTGGTTTCCAGGTGTTTTATTGTTCAGCTCAGCCTTTTCATTCCCGGGAGCTGCTGTATTTGCTCCACAGGTTGGTATTGGTTGAATCGCTATCCGCAATGCGAAGTCTCGGCGCATCTACCAAATGAAAGGCCGGACAGTGAACCCGGCTATTCCTATGAAGCTGTCAAGGTACATGAGCGGAAAAGTCCTCTCATATAGATATTAGGAGATGGAGCACAAAAAACGAAACACCCGGAGAAAATTTTTTGATTTCTTATTATTCTTTGCCCATGGCGTGTATGTAGATGGCAAAACACCTTTTGCAGACGTATGGATGTTTCGTTCCTCATTCCAAAGAATTTCAGATTTCGCTTGTAATTATATCAATAGAATGATATAATCGAGTAGAAGTGAGGTGTTTGAGAATGCATTTATATCACGGTTCTCCCCGAATTATTGAAGTCCCACAATATGGATTCGGATCTAAAATGAATGATTATGGCCTTGGCTTCTACTGTACGCAGAGCAATGAACTTGCAAAAGAATGGGCCTGTCCGACAATGCAAAGTGGATTTTCCAATCAATATGAACTGAATATGGATGGGCTCTCCGTACTGCATCTGAACAGTGATGGCTATCATATCCTCAATTGGATCGCGATTCTTCTTCAGAATCGAATCTTTTCAAAGCGTTCACCTATAGCACGGCAGGCGAACGACTATATTCTCAACACGTTTCTGCCGGATATTTCGGGGTATGATATCATTATCGGATACCGTGCGGACGATTCCTATTTCAGTTACGCAAAAGACTTTTTGAACAACACGATTTCCGTCAATCAGCTTTCCCAGGCAATGAAACTGGGGGAGCTGGGAGAACAAGTCGTTTTGAAAAGTGAAAGAGCGTTTCAGCAAATCCAATTCCTTGGCTATGAAATCGCGGATGGAAGCATCTGCAATTCGCAGCGTATGGCACGGGAGGATCGTGCCAGGAAAGCTTATTTAACAAACCACAGAACGGATTTCTCCGCGATGGATAGCGAAATCTATGTGCTGGATATAATCCGGGAGAGGATGCAGAATGATGACCCACGCCTACGATGAAATATATCTCGATGATGCAATGGATAACCTGGGTACTGCTGTAGAGTATGCGGTTCTGAATTGCAAAATTGATGGGCAGGCATTTCTGGATTTGTTTATTGCCAGCGGACTTGCTGAAGAATTTGGCCGTGGGAATGTAAAATACATTTCCGGTATGTCCGGCATTGAGTTGGCCAGACGCACGCTGGAGCTGTGCGGTATGCATGTCAATGCGCCCATCGATGTAGCGCATACTGACTACTCGCCGGAATATTGGTGCGGCTGGATACTGAGTTACTACCAGTGGTATACAGGGAAATCCTTTGCGGTCATTTGCAAAAAACTAAGCTTTTCCTCCCTGATGGATGTATACGGTGTCCTCCACGAAGCGGATTCCAGCAAGGCTGTAGAGGTCTTTGACCGGTTAATGACACGACCAACAGAATCCAATTTGGCTATTCTACGCAAACGAAAAGGGCTATCTCAGTCCCAGCTCGCAAAGTTGAGCGGTGTATCCATTCGGTCAATCCAGCTTTTTGAGCAGCATAAGAGCAACATTAACAATGCGCAGTACAACCACC
>CAVIFH010000193.1:0-4551 GCA_963641615.1 bacterium
AATCAGACTGGTTTGAATATTATGCAATATGAAAACAGAAGATAGCCGGTGCGGCAGCAAAGAGCTGGAATTTGCAATTTTTTGCATTGAGAGTGTAGCGTCAAAACTGAATGTGGATGCGCAGAAGGTGTATGCTGCACTGACAGAGCAGACGGATATTTTGAAGGAATATATCATTCCGGAGTATGAGGTGCTGCATACCCAGAGCAGGGATTATATTGTGGACGATATTATCGATGCGATGAAGGAGAGGGGCGTGAAATTATGATTCTTTATCATGGCTCCTTTGCAGTGGTAGACAAACCAGATCTGATACACTCCAGACCAAATGTCGATTTCGGTAAGGGATTCTATACAACGCCGATTTATGAGCAGGCAGAAAAATGGTGCGGTCGATTTAAGCGTCGCGGCAAGGATGGCATCATATCTGTTTATGAGTTTGATGAAACAGCATATGAAGCATTGAAGCTGCTGAAATTTGATACTTATTCCGAAGAATGGCTGGATTTTATTCTGAACTTCCGCCGCGGGCAGGACAGCTCGGATTATGATCTTGTTATCGGCGGCGTGGCCAATGATAAGGTCTTTAATACGGTGGAACTTTATTTTGATGGCCTGATTGATAAGAAGGAAGCTATTAACAGATTACAATATGAGAAGCCAAACCTGCAAATGGCGTTTCGAACAGAAAAAGCACTTTCTTATCTGCAATTTAAAGGAAGCGAAAAGCTATGAATGCAAATCCCATTCTTTTACAGAAGAAATATGCCCGTATTGTAGAGCTTTTTGCAAAACATAATGGACTTACTCTTGAGAAATCACTGGATATATTTTATCATTCCGTGCTGTATAAGCTGATGAGCGAGGGCGTATCTGATATGCACTGTATGAGCGATGAATACCTGGTACGAGAGCTTGAAGAGGAATTGAAAGAAAATGGAGATTTTCCGGTCTGACATGACACTTCAGGAAAAAATGGAACTGAGAAAAAACAAAGCCGTCACCATGGCTGAATTACATGGTGACGGCTTAAATTATTAGGAAAGCGGTGTTAGCCGGTGTAGGCCTGAATTGCGGCAGCGATGCCGCTGATGGGCATGGTCTGAAGCCAGACGACTCCCGGGCCGGTCAGTACGGTATTAAACAGGCCCTCACCGCCGAGCAGCTTGTTCTTGAGCCCCGGAACCTCACGAATTTCCATTTTTATATCGGAGGTAAAACCGGCGACGTTGCCGGTATCCACGATGAGCTGCTCACCGGCCTTCAGCTCATATTCGACAAGGTCGCCGTCAATTTCGGCAAAGGCAGTGCCATTGCCGCTCAGACGCTGCATGATAAAGCCTTCACCGGCGAAAAGGCCTGCTCCGAGCTTCTTATTGAAATGAATTGAGAGATCTACGCCGCATTCGGATGCGAGGAAGGCCTTCTTCTGCAGAATCATTTCATGACCCGGACGAATTTCCAAGGGGAGAATTTTCCCCGGGAAGCTTGAACCAAAGGTAATCATGCCCGCGCCTTGAGCTGTATAGACATTCTGAAACATGCTCTCACCGGAAAACGCCTTGGAGAACATTTTCCCGATCCCGCCGCCCTTCGTTTCCATCTTCATGTTCGGGCTCATCCAGACCATGGAGCCCCGTTCTGTGATCATCTTTTCGCCATCCTGCAGATTGCATACCACGACTGGGAACTCTCCGCCCTTGATTTCATATTGCATATCCATTCCTCCGTCTTTATTGCCCATGGCGGGCAAATTTTGCTGGTTCAGCGCCATTATACATCACTTCCCCGAAGGTGACAAGGCTGTTGTGCTCCCGGTTTCGGCTTGAAAGACAAAAGACAAAAGAAAGACAAAATTTTCCGCACATATTTCTGCTGTGATTATATTGCCGCCTTGGCAAGTGTATCAAAATCAGAAAGTGTTTGCCAAAGCTTGTACAGGCGGTTATAATAGCCCAGACAGCGGCGTACAAAATATCAGAAGCAGAGCAGGGGTCAGAATGATTATTGTCATTGACATTGGAAACAGCACAGTTGGATTATCCGGAATTGAGGGGCAGAATGTCCTCTTTTCCGAGGAGGTTGTTACAAATCGCGAATGGGACGCGGCAGAGTATACCAAGCAGATGCGGCCCATCCTGCAGGGAATTCACTGCCGCGGGGCGATTGTATCGAGTGTGGTGCCGCAAATTTCCGAGGCGGTACGTGCGGCGGCAGCAAACTTGCTGGGTGTGGAGCCGGTGATGGTGTCAGAAGAAACCAGAACCGGGCTGATTATGTCTGTGCCGGACAGCCGGAAGGTCGGCCGTGACCGGCTGGTGGATTCTGCATGGGCTGCCGCAAATTATCCTCTCCCTGCCGTAACGGCTGACTTGGGTACAGCGACAACGCTGAATCTGATTTTGCCGGGGAGCGTCTTTGCGGGGGGAATTATCTGTGCGGGAATCCAGACGTGCCTGAACGCTCTGGCCCAGCGAACCGCCCAGCTGCCGCTTTTAGACGTGGATCATCCTACATGCCTGGTGGGGAAGAATACAGTCGACAGCATGCTCTCCGGTGCCGTCCGGGGTGCTGCGGCAATGGTAGACGGCCTTGTATCTGACATAGAGGGAGAGCTGGGTACGCCGGTTACACTGCTTTTAACGGGCGGAGGCGGAAAATATGTCACGAATTATTTGAAGCATCCTCATGTGTTTGACCCGGATATGACCCGCAAGGGGCTGGCACTGCTCTATGAAATGAATCAGCCGCCCACGGAAGAAAAAGACTGATACGCATATTTCTGCCCCGGTATTGCGAGATGCAGCCGGGGCATTTTCGATACCATACCCTATTTTTATATTTTCATGTACAAAATTAATTGATTCCCATCTGCCGTATATTGTATAATTGCGATAAAGATGCCTATGCATCTATTATCTGAAAGGAGATTCTTTATGATAAAATACCACGCGAATCTTACCCCGGATATAACGGCAAGCGAGCAGGCTCATTCCGATGCCGTCCGTGCAATCGCCGGTGAATGCATGGTTCTGCTGGAAAATGATGGTGTGCTCCCCCTTTCCGGTCCCCAAAAGGTTGCCCTTTACGGCAACGGAGCCCGGGAAACCGTAAAAGGCGGTACCGGAAGCGGCGAGGTCAACAGCCGCTGCAGCGTGTCCATTGAGCAGGGACTGGAGGCTGCAGGCTTCACGGTTACCACAAAGCAGTGGCTGGATGCGCAGAGCAAAGCTGCGTCTGAGGAGCAGTCTGCGTACATGGCTGACGTACGCAAGCGCTCACAGGAAAGCGGTGTCCCGGAGTTCTATATAACATTCAATGAGCATTTTATCCCGAAGGCGCTGGCTCCCTTCCAGAAGGCTGAGGGAGATCTGGCAATTTACGTGCTTGCCCGCAGCTCCGGTGAGGGAAGCGACCGTTACGATGCCCCCGGTGACTACGATCTGACACAAGCCGAAATTGATCTGCTGACGGCTCTCGGGAAAAATTACGGACAGGTCATCCTGCTGCTGAATATCGGCGGCGTGATCAACGCATCCGCGCTGAAGGCCATTCCGGGAATCAATGCCATGCTTCTGGTCTCCCAGAGCGGCAATATGGGCGGTCACATTGTTGCGGATGTTCTGCTCGGGAAATCCGTACCAAGCGGACACCTGACAGATACATGGGCAGCAAAGTATTCTGACTATCCCTCTTCCGCCACATTCAGCCACAATAACGGAAACTGGCATGATGAGTATTACTCAGACGGCATCTATGTCGGCTATCGCTATTTTGATACCTTTAATGTCACGCCGGTTTATCCCTTTGGGTATGGCCTGAACTACACCTCCTTTGCACAGAAGGTGCTGGGTGTAAGCGCCGATGAGCACAGTGTAAGCGTTACGGCAGAGGTTAAAAACACAGGCAGCCATGCAGGACGTGAAGTTGTTCAGATTTACGGCTCCGCCCCGAAAGGCAGCCTTGAAAAGCCGATGCAGGTGCTGTGTGGATTTGGCAAAACAAAGCTTTTGCAGCCCGGCGAAGCGCAGACGCTCTGCGTTACCTTTGATCTGACGAATCTGGAAAGCTACGATCCGGCCAAAGCTGCCTATGTGCTGGAGGCAGGCGACTATATTATTCGTGTGGGATGCAGCAGCAGAGATACACATGTGGCTGCCGTACTGCGTCTTGATAAGACAGCGGTTACCAGAAAGGTAAAGAATATTTGCCCCATTGACCAGGAATTTGACGAGATTTCTTCTGCCGGTGCAGCTGCATGGGCCCCTGCAAAGGATGCGGAAGAGATCGCCGCGGCAAAGGTAATTTGCCTTTCTGCTGACAAGGTTCCCAGTGTTGTCGTCGCCTATTCCGGCGAACCGGCTTCTCTCACAAAAGCGAATACCGACCATGTCATTACCATGGAAGAGGTTCGTGACGGAAAGTACACCATGGAGCAGCTTGTTTCTCAGCTGACAGTTGAGGAAATGGCAGAAATGTGTGTCGGCGCAGCGAGGGACAACGATAAAGTCATTGGTGCTGCGTCGAAGGCAGTCCCCGGTGCTGCCGGAG
>CAVIFH010000194.1:0-4462 GCA_963641615.1 bacterium
GTTCTTTTGTCAGCGGTGTCTCGCGGAAGCTGCGTACAGAATACCGTTCCTTCGCCAAAGTCAAAAAATCGTTCATCTGTATTCTCCTTTACAGTTTGCAGAGCCTCTCAACAGCACAAATCAATATGCGATTCCCCAGTAAACCATCTTGCTTGCCGGCTTGCCGCAGCAGGCGCAGGTATCCGCCAGGTGCTCCTGTGCAAAGGGAATGCATCTTGAAGACATGCCTGCTTCCTCTTTCATCTTCATCTCACATTCCAGACTTCCGCACCACATGGTTTTTACGAAGCCGCCATTCTTCTCCTGAAGCTCTTTTGCCTCTTCAAGGGTATGGGCTTCATAAATGTGCTCGTCCAGATTTTTCTTTGCACGTTCGTACATGCCCTTATGCACAAGCTCCAGCTGCTGCGCCGCGGCAGTCTCCAGCTCATCTAGGCTGACCGTAACCTTTTCTCTGTCGGTACGGCGTACAAGAATGCACTGATTGTTTTCCAGATCACGGGGGCCGCATTCCACACGCAGGGGCACACCCTTCATTTCATACTCAGCGCACTTCCAGCCCATGGAATTATCAGAGTCATCTACCTTTACACGGAAGCTGGCATTTTCCAGACGCTCCTTCAGCTTTTGCGCTGCCTCCAGCACACCGGGCTTATGCTGGGCAACCGGAAGGATGACAATCTGCACAGGCGCAATCTTCGGAGGCAAAACAAGGCCATTGTTGTCGCCGTGTGTCATGATAATGCCGCCGATCAGCCGGGTGGACACGCCCCATGATGTCTGGAAGGGATTGACCCGCTGGTTATTCTTATCCGTAAAGGTGATGTCAAATGCCTTGGCAAAGCCATTCCCAAAATAATGGGAGGTGCCTGCCTGCAGAGCCTTGCGGTCATGCATCATGCACTCAACCGTATAGGTTGCTTCCGCACCATTGAATTTTTCTTTATCCGTCTTTTGCCCGCGCGTAACAGGCATTGCCAGAACATTCTCGCAAAAATCTGCGTAAAGATTCAGCATCTGCTCCGTAAAGGCCTGCGCCTCCTCGGCAGTTGCGTGCATGGTATGCCCCTCCTGCCACAGGAACTCCCGATGACGCAGGAACGGACGGCTTGTCTTTTCCCAGCGCAGAACGCTGCACCACTGGTTATACTTCATCGGCAGGTCTCTATGCGACTGGATTACCTGCGCAAAATGGTCACAGAAAAGGGTCTCGGATGTGGGGCGAATGCAATACCGCTCCTCCAGCTTTTCATTGCCCCCCATGGTCACCCATGCACATTCCGGTGCGAAGCCGGCAACGTGATCCTTCTCCTTCTGAAGCAGGCTTTCAGGAATCAGCATCGGCATATATACATTTTCCACGCCTACCTTTTTAAATTCCGCATCCATAATCCGCTGCATATTCTCCCAAATGGCATAGCCATAGGGACGGTAGACAAAGATTCCCTTCATAGAAGTGTAGTCTATCAGCTGTGCCTTTCTGCACACATCCGTAAACCACTGCGCAAAGTCAACCTCCATATCGGTGATCTGCTCAACCTTTTTATCCTTTCCCATTTTCCATCCTCCAAAATAATATTACATATCCGTCTGCACGTTTATTCATGAAATTTCCAGTGCATTATAGCATATCTTTCAGACAATGTACAGCGCAAAATGCTGCAGATGCTATGAAGTTTGGCCTCTCGAAATGCCGCCATCGCAGATAGACAGTACCGCATTTCACCCGGCAATTGAGGCAATTGAGGAACGCATACCTCGCATACCTCGCCGCGCAGATCCATGATTTGCAGTTGATATTTTTTCCTCCGCGTAGTATAATCATGTGGAAATCACATTGTGAAATAAGGGGAAATCGTTTATGATCGAATGGAAAAACCTGGATGAGCTTGCCTCCTTCAGCAAGCTGAAAAGCCTGAACAAGGTCAATCTTCCGGAAGTCATGTCCGGTGAAAGCGGCGCAGACCGTGTAAAGAACTACACGATTCCCATGGGTGCCGGTATGGCTTTTAATTACGGAGCCAGAGCTGTAGATGACCATATTCTTTCCGTTTTTTCGGAGCTGGCAGCAGAGGCTCAGCTGAGTGAAAAGTTTGCCGCGCTCTACAACGGCGAGGTGATCAATACCGGTGAAAAAAGGCGTGTGCTGCACCATCTGTGCCGCGGTCAGCTGGGTGAGGATGTCATTGCTGATGGTGTGAACAAGCGGGAATTTTACTTAGGAGAGCAAAAACGCATCGCGGAATTTGCTGAGAAGGTTCACTCCGGTAAAATTACCAATGCAGCCGGTGAAAAGTTCACAACCGTCTGCCAGATCGGCATTGGCGGATCCGACCTTGGCCCCCGTGCCATCTATCTGGCACTTGAAAACTGGGCAAAGGTCCATGGCACCCATAAGATGAAAGCCGCCTTTATCTCCAATGTAGACCCGGATGACGCCGCAGGCGTACTGAACGGCCTGGATTTACCCCATTCTCTGTTCATCTTGGTTTCCAAGTCCGGCACGACACTGGAAACCCTCACAAATGAGGCCTTTGTAAAGGACGCTCTTCAAAAAGCGGGACTCAATCCCTCCAAGCACATGATTGCCGTTACCAGCGAGACTTCCCCGCTGGCAAAGAGCAGCGACTATTTAACCGCGTTCTTTATGGATGACTACATTGGCGGGCGCTATTCTTCCTCCTCCGGCGTAGGCGGCGCTGTATTGTCTCTCGCATTCGGACCGGATGTATTTGCGCAGTTCCTGGAGGGCGCTGCGGAAGCAGACAAAATTGCCGCAGGCAGTGACCTGCTCAAGAATCCTGCAATGCTGGATGCACTCATTGGCGTTTATGAGCGCAATGTGCTCGGCTATCCCAGCACCGCCGTGCTCCCCTACTCTCAGGCGCTCAGCCGTTTCCCGGCACACCTGCAGCAGCTGGACATGGAATCCAACGGAAAGTCTGTCAATCGCTTTGGTGAACCCGTGCACTATGCTACCGGCCCCGTCATTTTCGGAGAACCCGGAACCAACGGCCAGCATTCCTTCTATCAGCTGCTACATCAGGGAACCGACATTGTTCCGCTTCAATTTGTCGGCTTCAAGAGCAGTCAGATGGATACCGACGTTGTAATTCAGGGCAGCACAAGCCAGCAGAAGCTGTGCGCAAACGTCGCTGCGCAGATCGTTGCCTTTGCCTGCGGCAAGGACGATACAAAACTGAATAAAAAGTTCCACGGCGGCCGCCCCTCCAGCATCATTATCGGCGAAAAGCTCACTCCGAAGACAGTGGGTGCATTGCTGGCCCATTTTGAAAATAAGGTTATGTTCCAGGGCTTTGTCTGGAATCTGAATTCCTTCGACCAGGAGGGCGTACAGCTTGGAAAGGTTCTTGCCAAGAAGGTCCTTGCCCATGACACGGACGGTGCTCTGAAAGTCTACAGCGACCTGCTGAACATTTAATTTCATGAAGCCTTGCGGCCTCCCGAAACGGGAGGCCGTTCTGATAACCATATTTTACTGTGCAGTCGGTCTGAAGGGAAAATTAAAATGTCTATTGTTACATTTTACCGGTGCGATCCGAAAGATGCGCCCAAAACGACTATGAAAACCCACCTTGGCGCGAATGCAATTATTACCTGCGGCGGTCGTCTGCTTTTGGAGCGCCGCAGTGACTCCGATATTTGGGGACTGATCGGAGGCGGCGTTAAAAAACATGAGTCGGCGGAAGACGGCATGATTCGCGAAATTTATGAAGAGCTCGGCATTCGTGTATCAAAAGCGGAGCTTTACAAGTTAAAGGTTTATGATGATCCGGGACGGATTGCAGCCTTCCGCGACGGGAGCGTCTGGAAAATGGTAATTGCTGTTTACGCTCTGGAATTTTCGCAGGAGCCGGTTATGAAAATCAGCACAGAGTCCAAAGAGCTGCGCTTCTTTACGAAAGAGGAAATTCGAAACATTCCTCTTGCCGTCACACATCAGGACATCATAGAAGAATGGTCCTTAAATCACACATAACCACAAAGGCGACACCGATCTTTCGATGCCGCCTTTAAAAAATTACTTTCCAAATCTGTGAACCAGCAAAAACTGCGGCAACTATAAACAGAATTTCCTGCTAAAAGGAATTCTCTGATTATAATTGCCGCAATCTTATCTCTAATATATGAATGAAGTTCTATTTGTACCTGACAGCAAAAGGGTTGCTGCCCTCATTTATGCTGATTACTTTACGATCAAGTTAACCAGTTTATTTTTTACAACAATTGTCTTTACAATGCTGCCGCCCTGCTTCTCAAGGAAGCGGGATATTTTTTCGTCCGCGAGCACCGCCGCAACAACCTGCTCATTCTCCATATCCGCATCCATCTGCACAGTGCCGCGCATCTTCCCATTGACCTGAACTGCCATGGTAATCTCGCTGTCACGGCACTTCTCTTCACTGTAGGTTGGCCACTCGCTGACAGAGCAGATTCCGCC
>CAVIFH010000195.1:0-4449 GCA_963641615.1 bacterium
ACTGCTGCCTCCCGTAGGAGTCTGGGCCGTATCTCAGTCCCAATGTGGCCGTTCATCCTCTCAGACCGGCTACTGATCGTCGCCTTGGTGGGCCGTTACCCCGCCAACTAGCTAATCAGACGCGAGGCCATCTTTCAGCACATTGCTGCTTTGGCTTACAAGAGATGTCTCCCGTAAGCTTCATGCGGTATTAGCAGTCGTTTCCAACTGTTGTCCCCCACTGAAAGGCAGGTTCCTCACGCGTTACTCACCCGTTCGCCACTAAGTCAGTCCCTTGCGGGGCCAACTCCGTTCGACTTGCATGTGTTAGGCACGCCGCCAGCGTTCGTCCTGAGCCAGGATCAAACTCTCAAAAAATTGTATCCTAAATCCGCTTCCGCAGACTTAAAATCAATCCTTTGAATAATCTGCTTCTAGCATTTATTACTCAAGAATTTTTCGTTGGCTGTTTCTTCGCTCTTCGCTTAAACAATCCATTTATTGTCCAAGGTGTCTAGTTTGTCTTTACGTTATTCAATTTACAAGGTACAGAGCCCGGTGCGTCGCTTGCGCTTCCTCAACCGGAACTTCGCTATTCTAGCACGCACGTTTCGCTTTGTCAAGAGAAATTTTTCTCTTTTTTTGCGATTCGGCTTGTTTTTTGCCTGCCCCAGGGGCTCTTTGGAGCCGCTCACGGGAAAGCCTGTGTATATTACCACCGTGAGTGCCCCATGTCAACCCCTTTTTTATCTTTTTCTCACTTTCGGCAGTTTTACCTGATACAGTTCTCTCTTTTCGAAGCGAAGCACTTTCTCCGCGGCACCGCACTTTTCCCGCGGTACAAAATTTCGCGTTTCGCGCTCTGATATTTGTTTCTTTCACCCAGACGCAAAAAGTGCTTTTTCTTTGACTTTTTTTGCATGCACAGCTATAATTATCTTTCATGAAGTAAGCGATATGCAGCTTTGGAGGCGTTTCTATGAGGATGAGAAAAATGCGGAATCTGGTTCCGCGAATGGAGCGATGCAGTGAATACCTCATCTCCGATCCAGCTGTGCTGAAGGGCACATGGCGTTCCCTTATGCCGGGGTGCAATGGTCTGTGGGTTGAGGTTGGCTGCGGCAAGGGGAAATTCACGGCTGAAACTGCGCAAATGAATCCGGATACGTTAATGATCGCCGTGGAGCGGTGCAAAGAGGCCGTTGTTGTCGCAATGGAAAAAGCAAAGGCTCTGGGACTGAAAAACGTTTTCTTTATCGATATGGACGTGGCAATGATTGAAGATTTCTTTGTCGAGGGGGAAATTGATCGGCTGTTCATTAATTTTCCAGACCCATGGCCCCGCAAGAAAAACGCAAAGCGGAGGCTGACGCATCGAAATTTCCTGAGTAAATACTGCCGTGTTGTGCATCCATCCGGTGAAATTCACTTTAAAACCGACAATTCTCCACTTTTTGAATACAGTCTGGAGGAATTTGCCGCATGCGGGCTTGACGTAAAAAATGTAACGCGGAATCTCCACGAAAACGGGATCGTCGGGATTATGACCGGATATGAGGAAAAGTTCCATGCTCTCGGCGTCCCCATTAACCGGTGTGAGGTCGTCTGTGCTCCCTTCGAGCTCCCGGCCGATGAAAATAAATCGGAGCAGGCGGTGGAGGAGACTTTATGACTTTTCTTGCAGGAGAATGCGACGTTGCGGTGATCGGCGCAGGGCACGCGGGCATTGAAGCAGCGCTTGCCGCCGCCCGTCTGGGACTGCACACAATCATTTTTACAATCAATTTGGATGCCGTCGGAAATATGCCATGCAATCCCGCCATTGGCGGCACCGGGAAGGGGCACCTGGTGCGGGAGCTGGATGCCCTCGGCGGCGAAATGGGCGTAGCTGCGGATGCCAGCTGCATTCAGTACCGTATGCTGAACCGCGGCAAGGGGCCTGCCGTGCACTCCCTCCGCGCCCAGGCAGACCGGCAAAGATACCGCATCTATATGAAGCACACGTTGGAGCGTCAGGAGAATCTGGAGCTGAAGCAGGCGCAGATTACAAAAATTCTGGTAGAGGGCGGCAAGGTGTCCGGCGTGTGCACGCAGCTCGGCGCGCAATACAGCGCAAAAGCTGTCGTCATCGCCACCGGAACCTACCTTGACAGCACCGTTATTACCGGTGAAGTTGTCACTCCCTCCGGTCCGGATGGAATGCACCCCAGCATCGGTCTTGCAGCGTGCCTGCGTGAATTAGGTTTGCCGCTGCGCCGTTTTAAAACCGGCACGCCGCCGCGAGTAAATCGCCGCAGCATTGATTTTTCCAAAATGGAGCTCCAGCCGGGGGATGAAAATGCAGAGCCCTTCTCCTTCCGCACGCAGGAAAAGGTAAATAACACCGCCGTATGCTACCTGACCTATACCAATGAGGAAACCCATCGCATCATCCGCGAAAATCTGCACCGGAGTCCCATGTACGACGGAACAATTTCCGGCATCGGCCCCAGATACTGCCCCAGCATTGAAACAAAAATCGTACGTTTTGCGGATAAGCCCCGTCACCAGTTGTTTATAGAGCCCTGCGGGCTGGATACGGAAGAAATGTACATACAGGGCTTCTCCTCCAGTCTTCCGGAGGACGTGCAGCTGCAGATGCTTCACACCGTGCAGGGGTTGGAGCATGCAGAGATGATGCGCCCCGCCTATGCCATCGAATACGAATGCATTGACCCGACTGCGCTTTTCCCGACACTGGAATGCAAAAAAATCCCCGGTCTTTACGGGGCCGGTCAGTTTAACGGGACCTCCGGCTACGAGGAGGCTGCCGTGCAGGGACTGATCGCCGGTATCAACGCAGCGCTGAAAATCCGGGGTGATAAGCCGTTGGTTCTCACTAGGGACACCAGTTATATTGGGACGCTGATCGATGACCTTGTGACAAAGGGAACGCAGGAGCCATATCGGATCATGACAAGCCGCAGTGAATACCGCCTTTTGCACCGGCAGGACAATGCAGACCAGCGCCTGACCGCAATCGGTGCGGCCATTGGCCTGGTACCTGAAGAACGTGCAAAGCAGGTGGAACTGAAATATGCGGCCGTACAATCTGAAATAAACCGTCTGGAGTCCTGCGGTGTTCCTGCGAGTGAAACGCTGAACCGTATGCTGGAAGAGAAAAACAGTTCCCCCGTCTCCGGCTCTATCCGACTGATCGATCTTCTGCGTCGGCCGGAGCTTGGCTACGCCGACATCATTTCACTGGATCCGGATGCCCCGAAGCTCCCGCATGCAGTTGCAGAAGAGGTGGAAATTCAGGTGAAATACGCTGGTTACCTTCTCCGTCAGGAGCGGCAGGTGGAGCAGTTCAAGCAGGAAGAGTCCCGTTTGCTCCCCGCCGATATTGACTACAACGCAATAAAAGGACTTCGCCTGGAAGCGCAGCAAAAGCTCAGCCAGATCCGGCCTCTGTCGCTCGGGCAGGCAGGGCGAATTTCCGGTGTCAGTCCGGCCGATATTGCCGTACTGATGATTTATCTGGAGCAATGCAAATAATGCCGACACTGCGCAGCATTGCCGCGCAGCAACATTTCTTTCATTAAGAGGGCAAAAATGGTTATATTCTTTGACATTGACGGAACCATTGTTGATGACAGTACAAAAATCATTCCGGCGTCCACCATACGCGCAATCGAAAAGCTGAAGGAGAATGGGCATGTGCCTATCATCAACACCGGAAGGCCGTATTTGCAGATAGACCATCGGGTAAAGGCCATGGCATTCCGGGGCTTTTCCTGCGGCTGCGGCATGGAAGTGCTTTTGGATGGCGAATATCTCATTCGCGCAAAGCCTTCGTTGGAGCTGCGGAAAAAATGTCTGGATCTCTCACGGAGATATCACATGATCTCTTTTTATGAAACCGAGGATGGCGGAATCCTGTTAGACGGAAAAAATTCCGTGCATCCGATAATGTCAAAAGAGGTGGAGCGCCTGCGCGCACATGGTTACCCAATTCGTGAGCTTATGCCGGGCATGGAACCGGATTTCGTCAAATTCGTCACCTTTCCGTCAGAAAGCAGCGACTGCAATTCCTTCAAGGCCGAACTTGGCCGGGATTTCACAATCATTGACCGGGAAGGAAGCATGTACGAGCTGGTTCTGAAAGGATATTCAAAGGCTGTCGGTATGCAGCGGATCCTTGAGCACTTAGGTGCAAAGGTAGAGGACAGCTATGCCATTGGCGACAGCGCCAATGACCTTCCCATGTTCCGCTTTGCGGCACACACCATATGCATGGGAAACGGTGACGAAAAAGTAAAGCAGGCCGTCGACTATGTGACGTCTTCTGTCCTGCATGACGGAATTGAGAAGGCGCTGAAGCATTTTGAGCTGATATAATCAGGGTCCTGAATCGAGTAGGAGGCTCCCCTAACCAGGGAGCCGACCTCTCCCACCACCGTGCGTACCGACCGGTACACGGCGGTTCAA
>CAVIFH010000196.1:0-4449 GCA_963641615.1 bacterium
GACCGCAGGCACGTGAGCTGGTGATTCTTGCCGTAATGGCCGCCCTTGCCGCCGTCTCACGGGTGGTATTTTCTTTTTCACCATTTCTGAAAACCATCACAGGTATCATCATGATTACGGGAATCGCATTTGGCCCGGAGGCCGGATTCCTGACCGGTGCCATTGCCGCTTTCGCAAGCAACTTTTTCTTCAGTCAGGGACCCTGGACCCCATGGCAAATGTTTGCATACGGGTTCGGAGGTTTCTTTGCCGGGCTGATTTTTTACAGGCATCGTGAGTGGGTAAAGCCGTGGATTCTCGCTCCATTTGGATTTCTGACCATTTTGCTGATCGTCGGTCCGATGCTTGACAGCTGCACTGTATTCACCATGCTCACAAAGTTTACGAAAGAGAATGTCCTGGCAGTTTACAGCGCAGGAATTTTATATAATGTAAACCATGGCATTGGCGCGGCACTGACTCTTTTCTTTGCCAGCCGTCCTCTGCTTTCAAAATTGGATCGTCTGCAGGAAAAATACGGTATTCTGGAGTTTTAACTATGGAACGGAGTCAGCTTTTTTTATCCACGATTGATCCCCGGGCGGGAGAAATTGCCCGGGAAGCAGGCATCGGCCTGGAAATTGCCGAATACTGCACTGCGGCAAACGCAGACACTTTTTTTGACGCGACGGATGCGAAGGTCCGCCAGGAAATTGAGGGAGTGCCGCTGCGCACGCTTCACGGCGCATTTAACGAGCTGTTCCCCTGTGCCATTGACCCGCTGGCCCGCAGACTTGCAGGCTATCGCTACGCACAGGCACTGGAGCTTGCAAAAAAATATCATGCTGTCAAGTTGATCCTTCACGGCGGCTATTCGCCTGCTCTCTACTATCCGTGCTGGTATATTGAGCAGTCTGTCGTCTTCTGGAAAGAATTTCTGAAGAAAAATAGGGTCGATACTGAAATCTGTCTGGAAAATGTCATGGAAGAAGAGCCGGAAATGCTTTTGTCCATTGTCCGCCAGGTAAATGATCCACGTCTCCGGCTTTGCCTGGATGTAGGGCATGTCAATAAATACTCAAAAATTCCGGCATTGGAATGGATGAAGTGCTATGGCGGATGGCTTTCTCACCTGCATCTGCATAATAACGGCGGTTCCTCCGACAGTCACAGTGCGCTGTATGAGGGAACACTTCCTATGGCTGAGATTATCTCCGGCATGGACGAAAACATGACTGCGGTGCTCGAAATCATTGAGCTTGGTGATTCCGTGAGCTGGCTGGAAAAGAACGGACTTCTGAAATAAATTGAGGGATATGGGTATGTGTATTGAATTGGAGTCGCTTCTGGAAAAAATTCTGCCGCCTGACGAGGAGACAATGACCGCAGCGCGAGACCATCAGGCGTCGCTTGCAAAGCCGCCGGAAAGTCTGGGGCGGCTGGAGGAGCTGTCAATTCAGCTTGCCGGGATCACGGGAAAAGTACATAATCAGGTCAGCCATCCTCATCTGCTGGTATTTGCTGCGGATAACGGCGTGGTGGCGGAAGGCGTTTCCAGCGCACCGCAATCTGTTACCCTGATGCAGACCATCAATCTCTGCCATGGGAAAACCGGTGCTGCGACGCTTTGCAAACATTTCGGAGTCGGCATTACCGTTTGTGATGTAGGGATCAACGCAAAGGTTCAGGACAGCGCCGTCCTGAACCGCAAAATTGCCTATGGAACCGGGAACATTGCAAAGGGTCCTGCCATGACCTATGAGCAGGCAATCAGTGCCATTCTGACCGGCGCAGGCGTCGCCATACATACCGATGCCGACGCCATTGGCATCGGCGAGATGGGAATCGGCAACACAACCACCTCCTCTGCCATTCTGTCTGTGCTTCTTCATGAGCCTGTGGAGCGCGTGACCGGAAGAGGCGGCGGCATCACAGACGAGGCTTTTGCCGTAAAAAAGGATGTGATCCGCCGTGCGATTGAAATCAATCATCCGGATGAAAACGATGTCATTGATGTTCTTGCAAAGGTCGGCGGTCTGGATATTGCAGCGATGTGCGGCGCTTTTCTCGGCGCGGCTGCGACACATCGTCCGGTGGTCATCGACGGCCTCATCTCTGCCGTTGCAGCGCTGTGCGCCGTGCGCATGAAGCCGGAAGTCATAAATTATCTGGTTCCGAGCCATGCTTCCTTTGAAATTGGCTATCGCCTCGCAATGGACGCCATGCAGCTGAAGCCTATGCTACTGCTGAATATGCGGCTCGGTGAGGGCAGCGGCTGTCCCCTTGCATTCCAGATTCTGGATGCTGCCTGTGCGATCATGAATGAAATGGCCACTTTTGAGCAATCCGGCATTGACGACGGATATCTGAGTGAAATTCGCGAAGGCGATAAATTCACCGTGGAGGAACCCCAATGATTGTATTCATCACCGGCGGCGCCAAAAACGGGAAATCCTCCCTTGCGCAGGAGCTTACCCTCCGGCTTTCCCGGGGAGGGACACACTACTATCTTGCAACCATGCTGCCGGTTGACGCGGAGGATCATGAACGAATTCGGCGGCACGTTGCTGACCGGGCCGGTCTTGGCTTCGAAACTGTAGAGCAACCGCAGAATATTCTGGAGTGTCTGACAAAATGTGACAGAGTAGCTGCTTTCCTTCTGGACAGCACAACGGCACTGCTGATGAATGAATTATTTGTTCCCCCGGACTGGCATCTGGACCGGAGTGCCGCAGAGCAGTGCGGCAATGAGATTGTGCAGCTTGCAAAAAGTGTCAAAAATATTGTGCTTGTCAGTGATTACATCTATTCCGACGCCGAACGCTACGATGAAATTACCGAATGCTACCGCCGGGCTCTTGCGTCCATTGACCGTAAAATTACAGAAATAAGCGACGTTGTCCTGGAAATGGTGGGCGGAAACATCATTACCCATAAGGGGGTGCTCCCCCAGTGAAGCTTTGGCTGTATGCACTTGGAATGTGCCAATCCATGTTTTGCGCTCTGCCCTTCCCCTGGCATGGCTGGGAAGAAAAGGCACGCGATAAAATGCTGATATGCCTGCCGTTTATTGGGCTGGAAATCGGGCTGATCTGGTGGTGCATCGGGAAACTTTCCTGCCTGCTGAATCTGCCGTCAGCACTGGGAGGCTTTCTGCTGTGCGCCGCGCCGTATTTTCTGACCGGCTTTATGCATTTAGACGGCTTTATGGATGTAACGGATGCGGTACGATCCTATCGCGCACTGGAGGAAAGGCGCAAAATTCTGAAAGATTCTCATGTTGGAAGCTTTGCGGTTATCGGGGTAATATTGCTGATCTTACTGCAGTACAGCGTGTGCGTCTGCCTCCTGCCGGGCAGCAATCTGAGCGCGCTTATTTTTATCCCGATGGTAAGCAGATGCTGCAGCGTGCTGGCAATTGAAGTCCTCCCTCCCATGGAAACAAGCCAATACGCAAACCGCAAGCCCTGCGTGTGGCCGCCGCTGGCTTTGCTGATTTTTGCGTTTTTGCTTGGCTTTTGGCAGGATACAATCTGCGGAATCTCGCTGCTTGCAGTCGCTGCCGGGTATGCCGCCGGATTAATGCGCGCATATCGCTCGTTAAAAGGCATGAACGGAGATATTTCCGGCTACTGCATTTGTATCGGCGAAGCCGCCGGAATATGTGCTCTGGCAATTTTGGAGGGATTTTTATGCACCTGATCATTGGAGGCGCCTATCAGGGAAAGCTTGATTTCGCGAAAAAAACGTTCTCTCTCACGGATGCCGATGTGTTTACATGCCGTGAAGAGAATGGAAAAATTGACTTTTCATATCCGTGTATTTCTGCAATAGAGGAATTTGCATTGTGGTGTGTACGCAGCGGAAAGGATCCTGTTGCCGCATTTGAAGAAAACCGGCCTATGTGGCAAAACAGCGTGCTGATTTGCAGAGATATCTTCTGCGGCGTTGTTCCGATGGAAGCGGATATGCGCGCCTGGAGAAATGCCGCCGGTCGACTTTGCCAGTACTTAAGCAAAAATGCTGACCATGTGAGCAGAATCTTCTGCGGACTGGAGCAACGCCTGAAATGAAGCCGATCTACCTGATTCGCCATGGAAAAACGGAGGCAAATCTTCACCACCTGTATTGCGGCAGCACAGACCTGCCCCTTGCACCGGAGGGAATTGCTGAGCTGGAAAAGATTCATTATGCGCTCCCCCCTGCCCGCTTCATCACCAGCGGAATGAAGCGAACCGAAGAAACGCTCCGAATCCTGTTTGGTGATGTTCCGCATCTTATTTACCCTGCATTTCGGGAAATTGATTTTGGGATATTCGAAATGCACTCTTACCAGCAATTGAAGGAAGACAGCGCCTATATCGCATGGATATCCGGTGATAACGAGCGCAATACTCCCCCGGGCGGTGAGAGCGGCGAGGCAATGTGCACACGTGTGGTTTCTGCTTTTGAGCAGCTCAAGGCTGAGGA
>CAVIFH010000197.1:0-4423 GCA_963641615.1 bacterium
ACCATACCCATTGCACAGGACAGGCCGATTTTCTTATCGGTGAAGGCTGTGTTGAGGGTCTTGATGACAAAGGTCATGGAGCCGCCGCTTCCCTTGGTCATAATGAACGGGATTTCGTAAACGCTGATAGCGCCTTTAACGGCCAGAATCAGGTTCAGTGAAATAATGCCGCGGATGTTCGGCAAAATGATATAGCGGAACTGCTGCCAACGGTTGGTGCCGTCCAGCTGCGCGGCTTCAAATATATCCCATGAAATAGATTGCGTAGCGCCGCTGAACATGACCATGTTCTGCCCCATGTAGCGCCAGACGGAGACAAAGGTCAGTGAGACGTTGATCAATGCGGCGTTGCCGAGCCAGAGCGGCAGATCATCGGTAGGCACGCCTAACATGGTCAACACACTGTCAAGCACGCCGCCCTGCTTGAAGAAATACAGAAACACAAAACCGATTGCCACGCCGTTAAGCAGATAGGGGAAGAAGAGCACGCCCTTGAAAAAGTTTTTTCCGCGCAGTTTATAAAAGAACAGCGTGGCAAAATACAGGGCTATGGCAATTTGTATAAGAGAACCTATAAAATAATACAAGCTGGTTTTGAAAGCGGAAAAATACTGCGGGTCTGTAAAAAGTGTCGCGTAGTTTTTTAATCCGACAAATTTCATATCGGAATAACCGTCCCAGCGATACAGAGAATAACGGATCATATCACCAAGGGGCAGATAAGTAAAAACAATCAGCAGAACCAGCGGGATGGCTAAGAAGGCGCAGATTGTCAGTCTCTGCTGAACCTTGTTGTTGGTGATAAAATCATGCCAAGTCCGTTTCCCTGTCCGTTTGGGAGCATTGGAAGATTTCATTCGAATGACTCCTTTCAGTTTGCAGATCCCGGCCGCTCGGAATGGACGCGGCCGGGTTAACTGATATACGAATTATTTATCCGATGGCCGCTGCCCACTTTGCGGACAGATCTTTCATGTAGTCTTCAAAGGTCTGCGTCGAAACTCCGCGCGCAATATCCACAACGCCGTTTAAGCGCTGTCCGTTGTCGTAAAGGGTAATGCCGCTTTCCTGCTGGACTTCATCATACTTGCCGATGTTTTCATCGGTCGCGGGCTTGTCTACAACAAATGTCACATCGCTGAAGGCTTCCAGACCATCGGGCATGGGGTCGTCCTTCAGAAGAGAGATACCGCCCTGGGCCGTGGCAAGGCCGGACTCATCTACCATGAACTGCACGAACGCCTTGGCTGCTGCCATGTTCTTGGTGTTCTTGTTGATTGCATAGCAATAGTCTGTACCGGATGTAGCATACTGCTGACCGTCAATGCTGTAGGGGAACGGCATATAAGCGACATCATCGGGATGATCGCCGGCTTCTTTCATCTGGGAGAGTGCCCAGGAACCGAGCACCATGCAGCCGATTTCACCATTGTTGAGCATCAGCTTTGAGGCTTCCCAATCGCAGGTGGTAGGATCGGATTCGCAAAGACCCTGAGAGACAATGTCATAGACGAGCTTGGCAATTACATAATGAGAGCTGCCTTCGTCAAATGCCGCCTTATCATTAGGCAGTTCATTGTTTTTATAGTTTGCATTTCCGGTGACAGTTCCGAATGCGTGATCCTCCCACTGATCCAGTGTCCATCCGGAGTTAGCGTTGGTGTAATAAGGAATGGCATCGGTGTTGTCCTTTATTTTCTGCAGGCAGTCAAGAAACTCATCAGGAGTCTTGGGCAGCTCGGTGATACCGGCTTCCTCAAACACGGTCTTGTTGTAAACAATGCCCTGAACAGTGCACATATAGGCAAGACCGTAGACCTGTCCGTCGTACCACTTGGAATAGAGATAGCCCTCCTGATACTTGTCGCTGAGTTCTTCTACCGTGCCAAACGGCTCAAAATACTTTGAAAAGGCTGTGGACGGAACAGCATCGGGGATCATCAGCACGTCACCGTATTCCGTAGTCTGCATACGCGTTGCCAGCTCACCTGCATAATCCGTGATGGACTGAACCTCAACTGTTACATCCGGATACTCTTCGTTGAACTTGGCGATGAGAGCGGCGTATGTGCCGTCGGTATCCAGGTCGGTGCGGTTAGTCAGATAGGTGATTTTGCCGCTGACGGTTTCGCTGCCGTCTGCCGAAACGGCAGTGCTTTCCGTTTTGGCGGCGCCGGATCCGCAAGCGGCCAAGGCCAAAATCATGACCAGCGCGAGAAGAATGGAAATTGCTCTTTTCATTGTTAACTCCTCCTAAAAAATTAGCTAAATAATTTAGCTTTTAGCCGTTGATTAGCTTAATAGCACTATACCCTACGGCAAATAAAGTGTCAATATATAAAGTTTTTTTCCCGATTTTCACCAAATGGATAATCCCAAACTTAAGCAAAATCCCCAGAGAAACAGAAAAAAAGCAGGCTAAATTAAAATTTAGCCTGACTGTAGATTAAATTTTAGGTGGATTCCCTTCGAACCAGCTTCCCGCTTACAACGGAATTGCCGCCTGTGAAATGCTTTCCCTTAATTTTTCGTATCAACTGCGCTGCGGCAGCGCGTCCCATATCTTCCACATTGACGTGATATGTGGTCAGATGCGGATCACATACCATGGCAAACTGATAATCGTCGTAACCTGTGACAGCCACATCCTCCGGAACCCGCAATCCCTTCCGCTTGAGCTGTTCTACAAGATTATAGGCGATTTCGTCGCAATTGCAGACAAAGGCTCTCGGCAAAACATCCGGAAGTGCAAGCGGAATGAATTTTCCCTCTGCATCTCTGTCTTCCAGCCGCCATTCAGGCCGGATGGGAATTCCGGCGCGCAGAAGTGCCTTCGCATAGCCCAAGTAACGATCCATAATTGAGCTTGTGGCACCGATGCTTCCGACAAAGCCGATATCCCTGTAGCCTTTCCGCAAAAGCTCTGCCGTCAGGCGATATCCGCCGGAAAGATTATCGCTTGTCACGCTGTCTGCATCCAGCTCTTCATCGTAAAAATCAAGCAAGATATAGGGCAATCCCGTATGCATGACAGCCTTGAGATATTTCCGCTGCAGCTCGCCCATAAAGATGATTCCGTCTACTTTGCCTCCGAGAATCATGGCCGGTATAGTGCAGGATTTCTCCGCTTCCACGGAAACGATCTCCATAATAGTTGAATATCCGTATTCTGCGCTTCGAACCATAACCTGCCTGTAAAGAGCGGGATAGAAAGCGTTATCGGCAACAAACCGGTCTGCTACCAGAATACCGATGTTGCCGGACGCCGGGTTTTCATTTCTTTTAGGCTCGTGAAGCTCATATCCCAATTCCTTTGCGGTTGCCAGTATCTTTTCACGCATTTCCGCGCTGACGCCGTCTTTTCCGGCAAGTCCTTTGGATACGGAAACAATACTGATTCCCAGCTTTTGCGCAATGTCGGCCATCCGTACCTTCTTTTCCATGCGCGTCCTCCTGTTGTGCGGGAAGCGAGAAAAATATAGAGGGCATATTGAATGCCCCGCTGCTTCGCAGTTTCCCGATTATTTACCTAAAGTATAACCATAATTAGCGGGTGTGTCAAGCTATGCCGCATGAGGAGGTATTTTGATTCTTTCAAAAAATGCGTTTAAAAAGCCTTGTATTTACTTAAATCTTATGATAACATTTAAGTAAATATTGCTGCTTAAGCAAAATGACAGGAGGGCGCTTATGGACGTTCAGACGCTTTTTTCCGTTTGGGAACAGCGGGCAATTGAGGATCCGGATTTGGTAAGGGAGTTAAGCAATCTGACAACTGACGAAGAAATTTATGATCGTTTTTACAGAGATTTGGAATTTGGAACCGGTGGTCTGCGCGGTGTTTTAGGTGCCGGGACAAACCGAATGAACATCTACGTGGTTCGCAGGGCAACACAAGGACTTTGCAATTATCTCAAGCGTGCGGGTTTTCCGCAGTCTGTGGCAATTTCCTATGACAGCCGCATAAAAAGCGATCGGTTCGCCATGGAGGCGGCTCGCGTCATTGCCGCCAACGGGCTTACTGCCCGGCTCTATCCCCGGCTCGAACCGACACCTGCGCTCAGCTGGGCGGTTCGGTATTACGGCTGCGGGGCGGGAATTTGCATTACGGCGAGCCATAATCCGGCAAAGTACAATGGGTATAAGGTCTACGGTCCGGACGGCTGCCAGATTACGTTGGAGGCTGCGGCCTCCATTCAGAAGGAAATTCAGGCGCTGGATATGTTTGACGGCATCAAGCTGAGTGAATCAAATTCAGAGAGAATCCGTTTGATCGATGAGGATTGTCTGGAGGCTTTTCTTGATGCTGTGCAAAAGCAGAGCCTTTCCGACGAGAAGGAATTGGATCTGAAGCTTGTCTATACTCCATTGAACGGCACAGGGCTGGAGTGCGTCAGCAAAATTCTCGGCCGTATCGGGATTC
>CAVIFH010000198.1:0-4412 GCA_963641615.1 bacterium
GGCGGCTTTGGGTATGATCCGATTTTTTACTACCCGCCCTTCGGCAAATCCCTGGCTCAGGTTAGCGCGGAAGAAAAAAATCAGGTTTCTCACCGTGCGAATGCGCTGAAAGAACTCTATCGAAAGCTGAAGGAGGCAGGATATGATGACAAGTAAGGAACGCGCTGAGCTTCGCTCAAGGGCGAATCCCATTGAAACAACGCTGATGGTCGGAAAAAATGGAGTCACAGAGGCAGTCATCGCGGAAGCGGAGAATCTGCTTACCGCGAAAGAGCTTGTAAAAGGAAAGGTTTTAGAGGGGGCACTTCTGTCTCCGCGGGAGGTCAGCGACGCAATCTGCCAGGCTACCGGTGCTGAGGGAATTGCCTGTGTCGGGTCTAAATTTGTTATTTATCGCTTCAGTGAGAAATGTCAGCAGGAGCGGAATCAGACAGGACGCGCCAAACGAAAGGAGACCCCTGTCAGCAAGTCAGATCCTGTGCGCAAGGGTGCCCATGCGCGGCGTATGACGGAAAAAAAGGCGAAAGAGCAGCGCAATGCCTACTTTAAGGAGCAGGCAATTGAGAGAGCCATTGAGAGAGACCGCGAAAAGCAGCTTCGTAAATCTGAACGGTAAGACGTAGAGGAGACGATTCATGGAGCATATCGGAATATTTGGCGGAAGCTTTAATCCGCCGCATATTGGTCACATTCGTGCTGCGGAAAGTGCTGCAGAGATTTTGAGCCTCGCAAAAGTGCTGCTGATTCCGGCCCGGCAGGTTCCCCATAAGCAGCTTCCGGAGGACGCACCTGCGCCGGAGCAGCGTCTTGAGATGGTTCGCCTCGCAGTGCAGGGGCACCCGCTGCTGGATGTGTCGGATTTGGAAATCAGCAGGACAGGGAAAAGCTACACCTGGGATACAATCCGGGCTTTGAAGGAAGAGTACCCGGATTCGCAGTTTACACTTTTACTCGGAGCCGATATGCTTCAAAGCTTTAATCAATGGGAAAACGCCGATAAGATTGCGGAAAATGTGCTGATTGCTGCACTTTCCCGTGGGAAAAAGCAGGACAGCGAGATTCACCGCACGGCGGAAGCACTGCTTAGCCAGGGAATTTCAGTCAAGATTCTTATGAATCCGGTTACTGAAATTTCCTCGACACAGATTCGGCGGCTGCTTGCATTCGGGTGCGCGGATGCATATTTGCCGCAGCCGGTGGCGAGGTATATCCGGGACAACCATCTTTATGACACGGCGGCAAACTGGAAGAATCTGCCTATGGAGCAGCTTGAGACCGTAGTAATTCGGCTGCTTAATCCGAACCGGGTCAGGCATGTCCTTGGATGCAGAGATACATGTGTCGCACTTGCAGCAAGATGGGGTGCCGACAGGACGGATGCGGCACGGGCGGGAATTCTTCACGATATCACCAAAGCCCTTGATGGTCCGCTGCAGTTGACATTGTGCGACGCTTATGGTAAAATTCTGGATGATTTTTCAAAAAAATACCCCAAAACGCTTCATGCCTTAACAGGGAGTCTGGTTGCCAAGAGAATATTCGGTGAGAATGATGCAGTCGTGTCGGCAATCTGCAGCCATACAACCGGAAAGCCGAATATGAACTTGCTGGAAAAGATTGTATATGTTGCGGATTATATGGAACCGAATCGGGACTTCCCCGGGGTGGAGCAAATGAGGGAGCTGGCATTTTCAGATTTGGATGCCGCGCTGAAAATGGGGCTTGAAACCACACTGGAGTACCTGAAAGAGCAGAAAAACGAAGTGTCTCCGGAGTCTATAGCCGCATTGAGATATCTCACGAAGGAGGAGAACTGCCCATGTTAACACCAAAACAAATTGCCTATGAAGTTACCCGCTGCCTGGATTCTAAAAAGGGACTTGATATAAAGCTGCTTAAAATTTCCAATGTCAGCAGCCTGGCAGACTATTTTCTGATTTGCACCGGTACTTCCAATACCCATGTAAAGACGCTGTGTGATTACGCGGAGTATACAATGGAGCAGCTGGGTGAGCCCATGCTCGGACGCGAGGGGCATCGGGGCAACAGCTGGGAACTGCTGGATTTTGGTTCGATCGTCGTGCATGTATTTACCCAGGAGGCCAGAAAATTCTATGATCTGGAGCGGCTGTGGGCCGATGCACAGGAAGTTGATTTGAAAGAAATTATCATGGAGGAATCCATTGGAAAACAGGAGATGTAATTCGTTATGAACTACGAGTATGCGCGAATTGAGGAAAAATGGCAGCATATTTGGGAAGAAAAGAAAATTTATGCCGCACAGAACGGAAGTGAAAAGGAGAAATTCTATGCACTGGTAGAGTTCCCTTACCCGAGTGCAGCAGGACTGCATGTGGGACATCCGCGTCCGTACACCGCAATGGACATTATTGCGCGAAAGAATCGTATGGCCGGGAAAAATGTCCTTTTTCCCATCGGTTACGACGCCTTCGGACTGCCGACAGAGAATTTTGCCATAAAGAATCACATCCATCCGCGTATTGTTACGGAAAATAATATTAAAAATTTTCGCCGCCAGCTGAAATCCCTTGGGTACAGCTTCGATTGGGACAGGGAAATCAATACAACGGATCCAAAGTACTTTAAGTGGACACAGTGGATTTTCCTTCAGATGTATAAAAAAGGCCTTGCCTACAAGGCACATATGCCGGTTAACTGGTGCACAAGCTGCAAGTGTGTACTTGCCAATGAAGAGGTTGTCGAGGGAGTCTGCGAACGGTGCGGCGCTCCGGTGGTCCGCAAGGAAAAGAGCCAGTGGATGCTGCGCATTACAAAATATGCGGATCGCCTGATTGATGACCTTGAGGATGTCGACTATATTGACAGAGTAAAGACCCAGCAGATTAACTGGATCGGCCGCAGCCATGGCGCGGAAGTAAAGTTCAGCTCCACACTGGGGGACGACATCGTCGTTTATACGACCCGTCCCGATACGCTCTTTGGCGTAACTTACATGGTGCTTTCCCCGGAGCATGCCCTTATCGCGAAGTGGATGGATCGTCTCGCAAATGCGCAGCAGGTGCGTGATTACCAGGCGGCTGCTGCTGCAAAATCCGACCTGGAGCGGACGGAACTGAACAAGGAGAAGACCGGTGTAAAGCTGGATGGCGTTATGGGTATTAATCCCGTTAACGGAAAGCAGATCCCGATTTTCATCTCGGATTATGTCCTTTCTACTTATGGTACGGGTGCCATTATGGCCGTTCCTGCCCACGATGATCGCGACTGGGATTTCGCGAAGGCTTTCGGATGCGACATTATCGAGGTCGTGGCCGGCGGAAATGTGCAGGAAGCCGCATTTACATTGAAGGATGACAGCGGCGTGCTGATTAACTCTGATTTCCTGAACGGAATGACGGTCAAGCAGGCAATTCCGGCTATGATATCCTGGCTGGAGGAACGGGGAATCGGCACAGCAAAAACAAATTTCAAGCTCCGTGACTGGGTATTTTCCCGCCAGCGTTATTGGGGAGAACCGATTCCGATTGTTCACTGCCCAAAATGCGGCACAGTGCCGCTGCCGGAGAGTGAGCTTCCGCTTCTCCTGCCTGATGTGGAAAGCTACGAGCCGACGGACGATGGCGAGAGTCCGCTTTCGGCTATTACCGATTGGGTGAATACGACCTGCCCCTGCTGCGGCGGACCTGCGAAGCGGGAGACCGATACGATGCCGCAATGGGCCGGCTCCAGCTGGTACTTCCTGCGGTATATGGATCCTCATAACGATGAAGCACTTGCTTCTCCGGAGGCACTGAAATACTGGAGCCCTGTCGACTGGTATAACGGCGGTATGGAGCACACCACACTCCATCTGCTCTATTCCCGCTTCTGGCATAAGTTCCTGTACGATATCGGCGTTGTTCCCACAAAGGAGCCTTATGCGAAGCGCACCTCTCATGGCATGATTCTCGGTGAGAATCCGCATTATGTCGGCAATTTCTCAACGCAGGAGGAAAAAGATGTCATGCTTGCAAAGTATGGCTCGGACGCTCTCCGTACGGCAGTTAAAATGTCGAAGTCTTTGGGAAATGTCGTCAATCCGGATGACGTTATCCGTGACTATGGCGCCGACACCATGCGCATGTATGTGATGTTTATCGGTGACTTTGAGAAGGCGGCCACCTGGTCTCCAAAGGCGGTAAAAGGCTGCAAGCGATTCCTTGACCGTGTCTGGGCGATGGCCGAGGGGGTTACCGATTGCGAGACAGAATACAGCCATGCCAATTCGGCCGCAATGCACAAGACCATCAAGAAGGTCACGGAGGACATTGACAATCTGAAGCCGAACACAGCAATTGCGGCGTTAATGACGCTGATGAATCAGTTTGGCGAAAAGGGCTGCAACCGTGCGGAATTGAAGACATTCCTTGCACTGCTGTCTCCCTTTGCTC
>CAVIFH010000199.1:0-4409 GCA_963641615.1 bacterium
CCCTGTAGCCGAGCCTCCGGCAGAAGCGGGATACGGTGGCGTCCGCAACCGAGCAGCTTTCCGCAAGCTCGGAAATGGACATTCTGGAGATACTCTTTTTGGAAGACAGAATATAGTCTGCCAGTTTCTTTTCGGAAGCCGTGAAGTTGTAGTATTCGCTTCCGATGTGTTCAAATACACTGGGTTGAGAATCCACGGACACACCTCCTTGTGTGAGCATTGGCGGGAACGGACCCAGGCGGATAGATTGAAATTAGATTTAATTTTTCTCCAAAAGCTCTTTGAGCATCAGGTCGGTCTTGATCAGCATTCTCGGCAGATGGAAGGGGCCTTTGAAGGTAGAGCCCTTTGTGGAGGGCATGGTGGGCAGGCCGTCCCGGCGGAGGTAGCCGTACCATTCGCCGTACTGGGGGTCAGAGAAGTGGGCCTTGCAGTATTCCAGAGTCTTGAAGTACCAGTCAAGGTACTCTTCCTTGCCGGTGTCCCGGTAGAGCATCAGCGAGGAGATGAGGATTTCATCATGGGGCCACCACAGCTTCATGTCGTGCTCATATGCCTCCGGCGGGTTGCCCAAAGCGTCGATGAAGTACAGCAGTCCGCCGTATTCCTTGTCCCAGCCGGCATTGATCGCCCAGTTGAAGATCTGCTCCGCGTCCCCGATCAGGGCCTTGTTGCCCGTGCGGGCGGCATGCTCCAGCAGGAACCAGACTCCCTCAATGTCGTGCCCGGGGTTGACGATGCGTCCGTCGGTGTATTCGAGATTCGCTTCCCCGTTCATGCCTACGTTTTCCAGAATGCATTTCAGCTCCGGATGATAGTTGTATTTGAAAATTTCATCTACGCATCCCTGGGCCTGTGCTTCATACAGGGCTTTCTGTTCCTCGTCCACCCGCATCATGACGCTCAGCACATTCAGGAAGATCATCGGCAGGCCGAAGGCGCGGCCGCTCCGGGTTTCCGGAATGGTCTTGGGGCCGAGGCCCGTGGGGTCGGGAGCACCGTGCCACAGGTCCCAGTAGATCTTGCATGCGCTGCGGGCCCGCTCCAGGTGCTCTTTTTCACCGGTGAGACCGTAGTATTCTGCATTTGCCAATGCGTAAAAGGCTTCAGAATAATAGTATCGGCGCTGACGCAGAGGCTTTCCGTCCTTTGTGACGGTGAAGTACATCCGGTTGCCTGCCTCCCGGTTGATGCAGTATTTTTCCATGAAGTCCAGGCAGCTCTTCGAGGCCTCCAGCCATTCCTGCTTTACGCCGTATACATGGCACAGGTAGGCGAAGATCCAGCCGCAGCGCCCCTGCATCCATACGCTTTTGTCGGTGGAGTAGATCTTGCCGTAGCGATCCAGGCAGGTGTATACGCCGCCGTATTCATGATCCATGCCGTTTTTCAGCCAGAAATTGACGCAGCGGTCAAGCTCCTGCTCTGTCCAGAGCTTTGCCTGCTGCAAACATTCCTTGTCCATGGGAATTCCTCCTTAACATAATCCACTGCGGCAGCGCCGCATAATTTGCCCTGTCATGCTGCCGCAATTCTATAGTAGCATTGCAGGCACTGTTTTTCAAGCAATATTTTCAAAAAAGCTAGTGACAGAAAAAGATTTTCATGCTACAATCACAATGAATTAAAGAAAACGAGGTGCATATACCATGATTATGAATTATCTGGGTGTAAACATTCCTGTTCAGAATGTCCCGGAGCTGGATCCGGATTTTATTCCCCTGCACCTGTTTAACAGGGCATTCCTTGCGGATGCCGGGAAGCCGGTTTCCATTGCAATTGAGCGGGCCGACGGCCAGATGGCATCCATGCATACCTTCATCCACGGCACGCCGGAGATGGAGCAGGCGGACCGCTTCTATATCGACCGCCTTGTAAAATTCCTCCTCTGGATGAAGGGCGGCTTCCGCATCTATGTCAGCGGAGATGAATCCGTGTGCACGTACCTGCGCAGCATTTACTGCAGCGGCGGCAAGCAGGAATTTGACTGGGACTATATGTCCTCCGTCTTTGAGCACCCCTTTGAGGTGATCTTTACAGACAAGGTCCCCGAGAGCGCCGATGCTCCAAAAAAAATCGGCGGTCATTTCGGCGGCTGCCGCATCGGCTTTGACGCGGGGGGCTCCGACCGGAAGGTTTCCGCCGTCATTGACGGGGAGACGGTCTACTCCGAGGAGGTCGTCTGGTATCCGAAGATGAATGCTGACCCGGATTACCACTACAGCGGCATTGTGGAGGCGCTGAAGTCCGCCGCCGCTCATCTGCCGAGAGTGGATGCGGTGGGCGTTTCCTCCGCCGGTGTGTTCATCAACAACCGCACCATGAATGCGTCCCTTTTCCTGAAGGTGCCGAAGGACCTGTACGATAAAAAGGTAAAGGATATCTACATCCGTGCCATTACCGATACCTTTGGGGATGTTCCCTACAGCGTGGTAAACGACGGCGATGTGTCGGCTCTGGCCGGGGCCATCAGCCTGGGCAAGAATAATATGCTCGGCATTGCCATGGGCACCAGCGAGGCCGTGGGCTTCGTGGATGAGAATGGCTGCATCACGGGCTGGCTCAATGAGCTTGCCTTCTGCCCGGTGGATGCGTCCCCGAAGGCCATGCGCGATGAGTGGTCAGGGGATATCGGTGTGGGCTGCAAATATTTTTCCCAGGATGCCGTCATAAAGCTTGCCCCTGCCGCCGGGATTCCTTTGGATGAGAGCCTTTCTCCCGCCGGGAAGCTGAAGGCGGTGCAGGCCCTTATGGAGGAGAATGACCCCCGGGCCGCCGGAATTTACCGCAGCATCGGTACCTATCTTGCCCACAGCTTTGCGCTGTACTGCGATTTTTACAGCTTTGAGAATGTGCTTCTGCTTGGCCGGGTGATGTCCGGCAAGGGCGGCGACCTGATCGTGGAGACCTGCCGCAGCGTGCTGGCGGAAGAATATCCCGCCCTTGCGGAGAAAATTCACATTGCTCTGCCGGATGAAAAATTCCGCCGGGTGGGCCAGTCCGCAATTGCGGCATCCCTGCCGGAGCTGAAAAAATAAGGAGAAACGGGCCATGAAAAAACATATTGTCTGCTTTGGCGATTCCAATACCCACGGCTATTGTGCCGACCCTGCCGATACCGTTACCGGCGGAAACCGCTTTGACGAAACCGAGCGATGGACCTGCCTCCTGCAGCAGAAGCTTGGGGAGGACTACCTCGTTCTGGAGGAGGGCCTGTCCGGCCGCACGACGGTGTTTCAGGACCCGCTCCACGAGACCATGGACGGCCTGAGCGTCATTTACTCCGTGCTCATGAGCCATGAGCCGGTGGATCTGCTTGTGATCATGCTGGGCACCAACGATACAAAGGAGCGCCTCGGGGTCAATGCTGCCTGCATTGCCATCGGCATGGAGCGGCTGGTGCGCAAGGCCCAGAGCACCCTCTGCTGGGCGAATGGTGAGCCCAATATCCTGATCGTCTGCCCGCCTCATATGCGGGACGAAATGCGGGATATCCCCATGGGCCGGGGCTGCATCGAAAAATCCCGGGAGCTTGCGCCCTACCTTGCGGCAACGGCGAAGACCCTGGGCGCGCATTTCCTGGATGCCCAGGAATTCGCCGAATTTAACCGGGTGGACGGCATGCACCTGACCGCGAAGGGGCACCGTGCCATGGCGGAAAAGCTTGCGCAGGTAATACCGGAGATCGTGAAGTAATGCGCTCCCTTTTTCGATACGAAGGCCCGGTGTGGAACTTCTGCAATGCCGTGACGGATGTTTTGGGCCTGAGTCTTCTGTGGTGCCTGTGCTCTCTGCCGGTTGTTACCGCCGGGGCGGCGGCCACGGCCCTTTACGACGCCGCTGTCCACGGCATCCGCTGCCGCGAGGCGCACATTTACCGCCGTTTTTTCCGCACCTTCCGGGAAGTGTTGAAGACATCCCTGCTGTGCTTCCTCCTCTGGGGCATCCTGCTGCTCTTTGGCGCCTTTTCCCTGATGCTTCTGGATGCGGCGGCCCAGGAGGACGGCACATCAGCATTGATCGCCGGGGCTTATCGGGTGCTCCTGCTCCTGCCCCTTACGGCGGCCGCCTGGTCCTGCATGCTCCTCAGCCGGTTCGAAAGCCCCTTCCGCACCCTTACGGGAAATGCGGTCCGTTTCCTGCTTGCCCATCCGGTTGCGTCCTTAGGAATCGGAATTCTTTCCTATGCATCTGTTTATTTTGTCGTGAATTATCCCATCGGACTTTGCTTTGCGCCGGCTGTTACGGCCCTCGGGTGGTCCCTTGCGGCGGAGCCGGTGTTTAAAAAATACGGCGGGGAAATCTCCGTGCCCGCGGCGGAAGCGGAGGAGACGCCGGAATCATAACAGAAAATATAAGGGCAATACCGCATAATGAGGCAAGAGCATTCACCGAGAGATTTTGTCTCA
>CAVIFH010000200.1:0-4388 GCA_963641615.1 bacterium
ACGTAAGATAATAGCGATACCCGACGTAAATTCCCTCCCGGTATTCACTTGTAGCCTCCGGCCCGGGGTAATACGAATTTGACGGTGTATCCTCCAGCGATACCGGAAATGTTTCCGCAAGCTTTCCGCTCGGATTTACTGTGCCCACCAGCACGCGAAGCACGGCTCTGGCCACCGCTTCACCGCCGGGTCCTGCCCATACCGCTGCCTTGCAATAGGAAATCCATGGCATTTCGGCTGCACTGTCCGTATAAATCACCGCGGCAATGTTCGGATTTACCCGGTACAGCCGCTCCAGCAGCGCGGTTCGGTTCTGCGGCAGGCGCAAATGGGTTCGGTCTGAATATTCCGGCGGATATTTTTCCGCTCTGCTCAGGAAAACAAGCACGATTTCCGCTTCCCCGGCCAGCTGCTCTGCCTGGGCTGCCAGAGCCTCATCCGGCTGATCCTGCTTTCTGAACCCGGGTGCGTATCCGATGATATTGGGAAAATAATCCGGCAGTGCATCCAGCATTTCACCCGAACCATCAGAGGGCAGCGGAATGAAATCGCCGATGACGGCAACTCTTGCGCTGCGGGCGACCGGCAAAATCCGATTCTCATTTTTGAGGAGGACAATGGATTCCTCTGCCACGCGAAAAGCAATTTCCCTGCACGAATCCGGATCAATTGTTTCATCTCTTTGTTTTTGACACGTATCAGAAATCATCGTGAGGAGCTCATCTGCGCGCTGATTGATGATGTCCTCCGAAACTTTTCCTGTTTTGACTGCGTGCATAAGCCGCGCAGGCCCATCATCGCCGCTGCCGGACATTTCCAAATTGCACCCGGCACATACTCTCCCCGCAAGGTCTCCTCCCCGGTCGGTGATAATCACCCCCCGATAGCCCCATTCCCCGCGCAGGATATCCTGCAGCAGGTGGAAATTTTCGTCGGCATAAACACCGTTTACACGGCCGCAGGAGGTCAGCAGGCATTTGGGTCTTCCCTCACAGACGGCAATCTCAAAATTGGTCAGGTAGATTTCCCGCAGTGTCCGCTCGTCCAGGATTGAGTCGCTTGCCATCCGATTCGTAAGCTGGCTGTCTGCAGCAAAATACTTCACGCAGGCAGCCACGCCGGCGCTCTGTATGCCGCGAATGTATGCGGCGGCAAGTTTCCCGGCAAGATACGGGTCCTCGGAATAATATTCAAAATTTCCCCCGCAAAGGGGACTTCGCCTGACGTTCACGCCCGGTGTCAGGAGCACCTGTATTCCCTGCGAGCTTGCCTCCCGCGCGGCTGCCGCTCCAAGTGCCTGCGCTGTCTCCTCGCTCCATGTGTTTGCGATGGTACCCGCAGTCGGCATGCCGTCCATCGCCCGATTTTGCGGCAGATTCCCGCCGCCGGACAGTGTGACAGAGGGAATGCCAAGGCGCAGGTTTTCTCGCGTGTGATGCGCATCCTTCCCGGATAAGGCAGCACACTTTTCCGCAAGGGTCATTTGATGGATCAGCTTCTCATTTTTCACGCATCCGCTTCCCTCCTTCCTTCACAAATCGTGTCATGCACCATAAGTGTAGCATTGCAGGCACAAAAAAAGCATCTTTTGGCCCCAATGGCCGTTATGCGGAGCAAATCGTTCCCCGATGCAGAACAAACGGCGTCTGAAACGGCATCATCGTATTCGTGCGGCCTCATACGGGCAGAAGCGGCGTACGCCAGCCGCTTGATTCCGGGAATATGTGTGTTTTTCACAAAAGAGGGCATTCTTTTTGACAATTGACAAAACGGACTGCACACAATAAAATAGCATCGAAATACAACTGCCGATAATCCCGGCAGGGAGGAAAATGCAAATGCTGGCATCCTACTATCAGCTGTTCTTCGTGGAGCACATCCGCGGTCTATCCTATATTCCCACGCTTTGCGTTCAGGCAATTGCCGTCGTGCTGCTGCTGAACGATTTTCCGAAAACATGGCGCGGCTGGCTGGGAAAAATCGCCGAATGCGCAGTCTGCTGTGTTGTCCTGAATCTGTTCGGTGCAATTTATCTGGCACTTTTCGGGAATGACGAGTTTCTTTCCACTGTTGCCATGGCCGTGTATATTTTTCTGTATGCCCTGCTTATAAGCCGGTATCCGATGGTTACGCGTGTCGTCCGCGGCATCATGTTCATGGCATGCGTCATGGTTACCATTCCCATTTCCTCACCGCTCAGCGACGCAATTAAGAGTGTAAACGAGGCGCTGTACTACAGTTGGGGGCAGTATGTAACACTTGTCATTATTTCTCTGCTGACAGCAATTGTGGTAGCGTATCTGCGCCACTTTTCCATGGAGCCCGAAAACTCCATTCAGCTGCAATACGCGCTGCTTCAGGTCGGCATCTCGCTTGTAACCATTGGGATCGAGCTTGCCCCTGCCTGGATAGAAATCCCCCGTGCGTTTAATGTGCTTAACTGTGCGGGGCTGTGGGGCATCAATCTGCTTTCCTACTACATGTTCTATTCCATTGCCCGGGGGACCAATGAAAATCTGGCGCTTCGCACCACCCAGCATCGGATGGAACTGGAGCAGGAAAAATACGAGGCCAACCGGGTCAACTATGACGAGCTGTGCACCCTGCGTCATGAGCTTAAGAATTACGCGTTTTACTCCAAAGCACTGCTGGATGCAGAAAAATACAGCGAGCTCTCCGAATTTCTTTCGGAGACGCTCGCCGGAAAGAGCCAGATCCTCAGCAGTCACGACTGCGGGAATTATATTGTGGACGTAATTATGAACCACGAAATCAATACCGCACGGGAGCGCAATGTCTGCCTCACAACAGATATTCTGGTTCCGCATACCCTTCCGTACCGGAATGAGGACCTGTGCAGCCTGCTGTTCAATCTGCTGGACAACGCCATTGAAGCCGCCGCCGCATCCGCGGCAGAAGCGCCAAAGGTGACGTTTTCCATCCGGCCGAAGCAGGAATACCTGTTTATCCATCAGGAAAATTCCGTCAGCACAGAAATTCCTTCCGATACACGGCTGCGTCTGAAAACGACGAAGAAAAACCGCGAGCTCCACGGCTATGGTACCCGCATTATCCGGAGTATTGTGGAAAAATACAGCGGTTCCATTAAATATTCCATGAAGGACGGCATGTTCGTTACAGATGTTATGCTGGAGCTGCCAAAGGAGGATGCACAATGATTCGATGGAATATCGCCATCTGCGATGACGAAAAAAATGCGCTGAATATTCTGTCCGGTGCTCTCGTAAGCGCCTTTCGCAGTTATGATGTTGATGCCGTGGTGGAAACCTTCTCTCGGCCGCAGGCGCTTCTCAGCCGCATGAAAACATGTACCTTCGATTTGCTTTTTCTGGATATTGAAATGCCCGGCATGAGCGGCCTTTCCCTTGCCGAGCAGCTGCGCAAGGACGGAAAGCTGCTGGACATTATCTTTATTTCCAATCGGGAGGAGCTTATTTTCGATGCTCTTCGCTTCAACCCGAAGGGCTTTATACGCAAGAGCCGCTTCTTTCAGGATGTCGACGGCGTTATAAAAACCTATTTTACATACCGGAAGGAGGAAACCAATGCCCGCGCGCTGATCGTAGAAGACCGGGAACAGGTAAATTATATTGCCATTGATACCCTGATTTACATTGAAAGCACGGGAAAAAAGCAGCTGGCGCACATTGTCGGCAAAAATCAGCCGATGGAAATGCGCAAGCAGATGCAGCAGCTGGAAACGGAGCTGACGCCCCACGGCTTTCTGCGCATTCACAAAGGGTATCTGGTTAATTACCGCTTCATTCGGAAAATCTGTGAAAACGACGTTATCCTGACAAACGGGGAGCAGCTCGCCGTCAGCCGCCGGAGATTGACAGAAATCCGTGAAAAATACATGGAGCTGATGCAAAGCGAAGGGGCACTGGTGCTGTAAACAGAAAAGCGCTTGGATGTCCATGCGCAAGGTTTCGTTTTCAAAAAAACCGGAGAGCAAGAGCTGCCCTCCGATTTTCGTTGTTACAGATATTTTTGAAAGTATTCAAAGCTCTGCTCTGCAAATGGGGCATGCTCTTTGTCCTTCGCGCTTGTTTTGTAACTGCAGCCGCAGTCAGGCCACCGGACATTGATGGTGAGATCATCGTAAGGGACGCCGCCCTCACTGGTCGGGTCATAGATGTCGGTACATTTGTAGCAGAACTCCGCTATGTCGGAGAGGACCAGAAAACCATGGGCAAAGCCCTCGGGGATGTAAAACATCTTCTTGTTCTCAGCGCTCAGGGTCACGCCCACCCACTTGCCATAAGTCGCAGAGCCGGGACGGCAGTCTACTGCCACATCGTAGACCTCCCCCACAGTTACCCGGACCAGCTTTCCCTGGGTATGATTTTTCTGGAAGTGAAGTCCCC
>CAVIFH010000201.1:0-4297 GCA_963641615.1 bacterium
TATCAACCGCGTGCTGACCGGCACCATCGAGGCCAGCGAGTATGACAACCGCGGCATGGCTAACCACATCCTGATCCCGTGGGAAGCCTATACCTACATTGTCACCACCGAGCTGAGCGACGGCTCCGGCAAGTCCATTCTGACCTACCTGATGGAGAACAACATCGCCACCAAGCAGGGCATTGATCTGACCATCGTTCCTTGCCGCCAGTGCAAGGGTGCAGGTACCGGCGGTGCTGACCGTATGGTGGCCTATCGCAACGATGAAGACATGATCGGCATGGATATCACCGTGCCCCTGCGTCGTCTGTTCACGCAGCCCTCTGCGGAGCATCTGGCCTACCTGACCCCCTACGTGACGCAGTTCTCTCAGGTGCAGTTTAAGTACCTGACCCACGCCATGTATGTGGACGGCATCTAAGGACTTTCGGGGAAGAGGATAACCCTCTTCCCCGAGTTTGCACTTGCTCATTTGAGCGACTTCTAACAAATCTCTATTCGAGGTGAAAAACCATGATCAAGATCTTTAATGGTGCCAACCCGCCCCGGACGTTCCTGCTGCGCAATGCAGAAGGCGCAACCCTGAGCATTCAGCCGGGCAAGTTCTATGACGTGCCGGACAACTTCCTGCAGGATATCACCCTGCGCGTGGCCATCGCCAACGGCGATCTTCAGCAGTACGAAACCGCCAAGGAAGCCGGAAAGCTGGAAAAGACCGCCGCTGAAGCCAAGCCCCGCAAGACTTCCAAGAACGTAGATGCGTCCCTGACAAAGGAGGCCTAAACGCCTATGGATGACTTCCGCGGTGTGGTAGCACAGGCCTCCAACCTCAAGTCACGAGGGAGCAAGGCCGTGTCTGCTGATGAATTTCTGGCCGTGTATCCTGCCTTTGCGGCGGTCGCCCCGGAAACCATCAACCTGATGCTGGATCAGGCGAATGCCATCGTGCTTGAAAACCGTTGGCATGCACGGTGGAAGCTGGGCGTTTGCCTGTACACGGCGCATCTTTTAACCCTGTATCTGAAGAGCTACGTCCCCGAGGGCGCAGACGCGTCTGCAGTCGGTTCTGCCGGCCAGGCGCGCGGCAGTGTATCCAGCAAGAGCGTGGGCGGCGTGTCCGTGTCCTACGGCACATCTGAAGCCACCAGCGATCTTGTGGGCTATGGAAGCCTGAAAGATACGATTTACGGCCAGCAGTTCGCCAGCATGGCGAAATTCGTTGGCCACGGCATGATGGTGGTGAGATAACCATGGCGGACGAAATGGGCGCCAGCGCCAAAACCGCATGGGATGCCATCCAGAAGATCATCAAGGGTTTTCAGTGGGTGGAGGAAACGGACGTGCTTGTGGGCATTCCGGCCGAGAAAAACAACGATCATGGAGGGATCAGCAACGCCTCTTTGCTGTACATCCATGAGAATGGGAGCCCGGTCAACAATATCCCGCCCCGCCCGGTGCTGAAGCCCGGCATCAATGACCCTGAAGAATCTCCGAAAATTCAAGAATTGCTGAAAGAAGGTATTCAGCAAGCCCTGGCAGGCAATCTGCAGGGCGCGGAAAGCGCCTATCAGCGTGCAGGCATGGCCGGTGCGGCCGCCGTGCAGAAGAAGTTCACGGACGGCGATTTGGCCGCCAACGCCCCGATTACAATCAACGGCGGCTGGATGCGGAACAAAGTCTCCGGCAAAATGGTGCACGTTAAGGGCAAAGGTGATAAAGGACCGCTGATCAACACGGGTGCATTGCGGCAAAGCATCACCTTTGTGATCCGCAAGAAAGGCAAGTGATGATGCATGGCTCTGCTTCCCGATATTCGCGAATTGCTGACGGATCCCGATTTGGGTGGCGGCGTGTCCATCATCGTGACCCGAAAGACCTACAAACGTTCCTATGGCCATGCGGAGGAAGCACAGACCGCGACATATAACGTGTTTGGCAATGCTCAGCCCGCGGGAAGCGTGGATCTGCAGTCCATGGCCGATGAAGACCGCAAGACGGACACCGTGATTATCCGCTCCACGTTCGACTTTCAGATTGGGGAAGACAAGGGCGACACCTTTACCGCCGCGGATGAAGTGGCCGTGTTCGGCCGGCTGTGGCGTGTGACCCGTGTCGAGCCATGGTCGCCCTGGGGCTTTACGGTGGCCTACGCCGCTTTGACGAATGAAGGTGGTGAATAACTCATGGCGTGGTTCAAACGAGCTGACAAGGCCGTTTTTGAGGCGCTGTGCGCGTGCTTTGGGTTAGACCCCGCCTCTGCAGAAGCATCCAAGCGATTCCGCACCGCCTATTTGGAGGAAGCCACCAGCCCCCAAAGCGGCCGCAAAGACAATCTCTGCTATTACGCTTTGTCGGAAAATCAGAACAGCAGTCTGGACACCCTGCAATTCCGCTATGAAAACAGCGGCATGACGGTGCGCAAGGTCATTCCTGTGCACTGTCTGATGACCTTCTACGGACCGGATGCGGATGATGATGCAGAACGGGTGTGGAGTGTGCTGTTTGCGGATTTAGGCCAAGGAAGCCCGAGAAGCATTCTGCGGCTTGCAGGGATCGTGCCCATTGGCAAACCTTCCCGGCCGAACACCGTGCCTGAATTGGAAGGCAGTCTGTGGAGACGGCGCACGGATTTGACCGTGGAGCTGTCCATGCTGGACGAAGAAACCCTTGCCGTTCCTCAGGTGGAAGAACCGCCGGAAATCAATGCCCGGCAAAAGTAACTATTCCTCATTTCGATGCTGCCCATGCAGCAGAAAGGTAGATGATATCATTGCTTACGCTTGACCCTATTGTAAAAGTCAATTTGATGGTCGGCTCTGCAACGTCCGCGTCCAACGTTTTTGATGTTGGTCTGATCCTGGGCAGCAGCACCGCCATTTCCACCACCGACCGGGTGAAGGAGTACAAGAGCCTGCTGGAGATGACCTCTGACGGCTTTGAAGTGGATTCCGAGGAATATCTGGCCGCCGCCAAGTATTTCGCCGCGTCCCCTGCTCCGGCCTCTGTGATGGTGGCTGCGATCGGCTCCGGCGAGACCCCTGTGCAGGCACTGACGGCCGTTCTGGAGCAGACGAATCAGTTCTACGGTGTATACCTGTGCGAGGGTGATTCGGCCAAGATCCTGGCTCTGGATGAATTTCTGACAGGCCTAGGCCATCACATGCAGTTCTACGGTCTCAAGGCAACCGCCTCCGAGGCCGCTTCTGCCTCCGGCCTGTTCGCTCAGCTGAAGGCCAAGGACTCCCGCCGTTCTTTGGGTCTGCTTTGCAAGACCAATGAGAACGATGCGGCCGCTCTGATGGGCACGGCCATGGGCTTGAGCCACATGCACACCTCTGATGCGTTTGCCCTGTGCTACAAGAAGGTGCCCGGTGCGGAAACCTTCACCATGACGCAGACCGAGGTGGACAACATCAAGGATGTCAATGGTAACGTGTACATTGTCCGCGGCTATGGCCATTCCATGGTAGAGCCCGGTACCACCGCTTCCGGCCTGCGCTTCGATGAAGTCATGTATTTGGATATGCTGGCCAGCGACATGCAGGATGCCTGCATTTCCCTGATTGCTGACCGCTCTACCAAACTGCCTCAGACGGACACGGCTACCGCGCTGATTATCTCCACCCTGACCACCACCCTGCAATCTTATGTGGATCGTGGTGTGATCGCCGCCGGCACGTGGCGCGGCGATGCAGTGGGCAGTCTCAGCACCGGCGATGCGCTGGACAATGGCTATATGCTTTATGCAGATTCCTATGACAATCAGACGGCCGCTGACCGGGAAGCTCACAAGTCTATGCCGGTGACCTGCTGCCTGTGCCTGGCGGGCAGTGTGGAGTCTGTCGAGCTGAATGTCTACGTACAGCGCTAAGGGAAAGGAGGAATAGAACATGGCAAAGCAGTTTGCAATTTATTCTCTGGTTGATACCCGGACGGTGCTGAACCATCCGAATGTTGGTCAGTGCGTTATTTCCGAGGCAGGCGGCGGCAAGATCGCCATTGCCTACACCGGCGACATGTCCAGCCATACCACCACGGCCAACGGCTATACGGTCATCAATAAGACCCGCGCACGGAACGGCTCTATTGCCCTAGAATTGCCGCAGAACAGCGATGCGGATCTTTATATGCGCCGCTGGATCAGCTATCTGGACAACGGCTCTGTGCGCAATTTCGCCGATTCTACGCTGACCCTCTATGACAATGCCGTGAATCGCACCATTACGTGCGTGGGTGTGACCCCTCAGAAGCGGCCGAATATCAATTACGATCAGACCTCCGGCACGGTGAGCTACAC
>CAVIFH010000202.1:0-4295 GCA_963641615.1 bacterium
CTGATGCACTCCGATATCCACGAACACACCGAAGTCGATTACATTGCGGACCGTTCCGGTAAGCTCCATGCCGGCTTTCAAATCCTTCATTTCCAGCACATCCTTGCGCAAAATGGGAGCAGGCAATTCATCTCTCGGATCCCGGCCGGGTTTGGAAAGCTCTTTTGCAATATCTATCAGCGTCGGCTGCCCTGTACCGCAGTACTGCGCCGCTTTTTCAACGCCGTAGTCAGCCAGCTGCTGCGGCAGTGTGGAGAAATCCTGGGAATTCAGGAGCTTTAAAAGCGTTTTTGCCGCCGAATAGGACTCCGGGTGTACACCCGTGTTATCCAGAATTTCCTTGCTTTCCGGAATCCTTAAAAATCCGGCGCATTGTTCGAATGCTTTCGGCCCCAGCTTCGGTACTTTTTTCAGCTGGCTTCTTCCGGAAAACGGCCCGTTTTCTTCGCGGTACGCTACAATATTTTTTGCTGTGGTGCTGTTCAGACCGGAAACCTTTTCAAGAAGACATCTGGAAGCAGTGTTTACGTCTACACCGACGGAGTTGACACAGTCTTCAACAACTGCTTCAAGCGCGCCATCCAGTTCCTTCTGGGGGCAGTCATGCTGATACTGGCCGACACCGATTGCCTTCGGATCAATTTTAACCAGCTCAGCAAGAGGATCCTGCAGGCGCCGCGCAATGGATACAGCAGAGCGAAGGTTTACATCATAGTCCGGAAATTCTTCTGCTGCGAGGGGAGAGGCAGAGTATACCGACGCCCCTGCTTCATTCACGATTGCGTAGCTTGCATCCGGAAATGATTTCAGCAGCTCGACGGCCATAGCTTCCGTCTCCCGCGAAGCAGTGCCGTTTCCGATTGCAATATGCTTTACGTGATGCTTTCGCATTATGCCGGACAAAACGGCAATGGCCTCCTGCTTTTTCTTTTCACTGAATGTCGGGTAGACCACGGTCGTGTCCAGCACCTTTCCCGTCGCGTCCACGACGGCAACCTTGCACCCGTTGCGATATCCCGGGTCAAGGCCCATGGTAACAAATCCCTTCACCGGCGGCTGCATTAAAAGCGGCTTCAGGTTCAGCGCAAAGTTGTGAATGGCACCTTTGCATGCCCGGTCGGTAAGGTCATTGCGCACCTCCCGCTCAATAGAGGGAAAAATCAGCCGCTCAAAGGCATCCTCTGCGGCTGCTCGGACAAATGCAGAGATATTCATCTGCGGCTTTAATGCGGCACGGCATACCAGTGCTGCTCCCTCATTTCCGGGAAGCGTGACGGAAACCTTCAGTATGCCTTCCTTTTCGCCGCGATTGATCGCCAGAATCTGATGATCCTGAAGTCTGGAAACAGGCTGGTTAAAATCGTAGTAGAGCGTATATACGCTGTCTGTTTCCTGATCTTCTGCCTTGCACCGGAGGCTGCCCCGGCGCATAACCAGCTCACGCAGGGATTTCCGAATCTCCGCATCATCAGACAGATTTTCTGCAATAATATCATTCGCACCCGCCAGTGCTTCCTCGATGGAATTCACTCCGAGTTCTTCATTTACATAGTCCTTCGCCAGCAGGTTCAGATCCTGACCATCCTGGGTAAAAATTGCATCCGCAAGAGGGGAGAGGCCCTTTTCCCGGGCAATTGAACCGCGTGTGCGGCGCTTTTGTTTATATGGGCGGTAAATATCTTCTACCTCTGTCATAGTATTGGCAGCATCCAGAGCCGCACAAAGATCCGGCGTGAGCTTTCCCTGGTTTTCGATGGAT
This sequence comes from bacterium, assembly GCA_963641615.1. Classification (GTDB taxonomy): domain Bacteria; phylum Bacillota; class Clostridia; order Oscillospirales; family Oscillospiraceae; genus Faecousia. The sequence goes on from CAVIFH010000202.1 coordinate 1,760, forward strand.
TTCCGGATTTCACAGCGGCGCTCCTCCAGATTGCGCAGATATGTCAGGCGCGTCTCTAAATTTCGTAAAGTTGTGTCATCCATGGCACCATGCATTTCCTTGCGGTAGCGCGCAATAAACGGGATGGTATTTCCTTCATCAATCAGCCGGATCACATTTTCAACATATTCCGGTTTTTGATTTAATTCTGATGCCAGCACATCAACGATTGATTCCATTTTTGTATCTCCTGTTTCGCAGTTTCGGCAAGTATACCATATTTTTGCGGAATAGGGAAGTAACGTTTTTGAAAACGAACCATAACGATGCCGTCTTCGGAATGCTGCGGCATATCGGGTAAATAGCATTTACCCGATATAAGAAATTTGCAGGAATGAATGCAAAATCAATATTTAGAGACAAAATGCCAACAGCGACGCTAAATATTGCTGAATTTGCTGAAAATGGTAAAAACAAATGTTCGAATCAGGAGAACGTTGACATAACAGAGTTAACATAAATATGTCAGTTGTTTGCTTTTTATCCTGTTTTTTGTAAAAAAGCTTGAATTTTTGTAAAGATTAGAGTATAGTGTATTCGTACCAAAAAAATTGTCCGTGTATCTTGCCGGATATCAGGAAAGGCAGATTGTTCTGCTTTTTCAATTTTTTGAATTTTGATACTGAAAAATAAATAGTAGAGGTTACCTGTTTCATGCTAGACTTGATTGATGCTTACGAAGATTATCTTGTAAATGTTAAGCGAGCATCCGGCAACACAGTGTCCTCCTATATGCGTGACGTTCGCCAGTTTGCCGAGTGGCTGCATCAGAAGGAGGAGAAAATTCCGGATGTAGTTGCTTCTGATGTAAACGAATATCTTAATTTCCTGGAGTCGAAGGGGAAGTCAGGGGCGACCGTTTCGCGTTCATTGGCTAGCTTGAAGAATTTTTTTGCTTATTCGGTTTCCTCCGGTGCTTTGAAGGATACGCCGATTTCCGGTGAAATTCATGTAGACCGCGGGCAGAAAAAGATGCCCCAGATACTCACAGGCAAAGAAGTAGAGGCACTGCTTTCCCAGCCGGACTGCAGCGATGCAAAGGGCTGCCGCGACAAGGCAATGCTGGAAATGATGTACGCAACCGGGATGCGGGTATCTGAGCTGATCAGTCTGGATGTATCTGACGTCAACCCGGAATTGAGCATGGTGAAATGCGGCAGCGGCAAAAAAAGCCGGATGATTCCGCTGTATCAGGCTGCGCTGAATGCCGTGCTGGATTATCTGCAGGGCGCGAGGCCTTCTTTGGTTTCCGATCCCTCGCAGACATCTTTGTTTGTAAATATCAGCGGTACCCGGATGAGCAGACAGGGATTTTGGAAAATTTTAAAGTATTATCAGGCAAAGGCCGGCATTGAGAAGGAGATTACCCCCCATACCCTCAGGCATAGCTTTGCTGTGCACCTTCTTGAAAACGGTGCTGATTTAAGTTCCCTTCAGGAGCTGATGGGGCACAGCGATATTTCCTCAACGCAGCTGTATGCACATATGGTCAATCAGAAGGTACGGGCGGTTTATCAGAAATGCCACCCGAAGGCCACTTGACAGCATAAGATTAAAAATTAAGCATGGAGGTAATGTCAATGGAACGTGTATGTGAGTTTTTAAAGGCGGCCGGAACGTACTACCTTGCAACAGAGGAGGGGGCACAGCCCCGTGTCCGTCCATTCGGAACAGCGCATATTTTTGACGGGAAACTCTATATCCAGACAGGGAAAAAGAAAGCCGTAGCAGCGCAGATTGCCGCAAATCCGAAGGTTGAAATTTGCGCGATGCACGCAGGGGAGTGGCTCCGCATCTCCGGAGAACTTGTAGAGGATGATCGCCGGGAGGCAAGAGTATCCATGCTGGATGCTTACCCTTCACTGAAGGCTATGTACAGCCCGGATGACGGCAATACGGTTGTTTATTACTTCAAGGACGCGACCGCAGTCTTTTCTTCTTTTACAAAGCCGGACGAGGTTGTAAAGTTCTGAGTTGGTGCCGTATTGGCCTGAAAATTTGCCCTGAAACACCGTGCATGGTTTTGGCTGTGTACGGTGTTTTTGCAGTTCCATAAATTTTTCTTGCACTTTGAAGTGAGAAATGATATACTGCTCTGGTGCTTTAAAAATTTATGTCCGCGGTGTGCATGCAATTTTTGCCTGCAATGGGAGGTAGTTATGCAAATTTCCATTAACGCCAACCGCTGTGAACCATCGCCAATGCGGAAATTCCATCCGCTGGCAGTTGCAGCGGAAAAAAAGGGAAAGAAAATTTATCATCTGAATATTGGCCAGCCGGATCTGGAAACGCCGACTGCTTATTATGAGACAATTCGCAATTTCAATCGGAAGACCCTTGGGTACGATGCGTCTCCCGGAAATCCGCTTCTGATTGATGCGATTCGCAATTATTATGCGGGATTAGGGGTAAGTCTGGCACCGGATGATGTGCTGATCACCACTGGAGGCAGCGAAGCGCTTTTGCTGACATGCCTGAGCATCCTGGACCCCTATAC
>CAVIFH010000203.1:0-4283 GCA_963641615.1 bacterium
GCATATCAGTTCCTCTGCATCCAAAGAGCATGGAAAAGCCCATAGCTCCGAGAAAGTGCCCGAGCAAATAGACGGGCAGGGGGTATTTCGGTATGGCCTCGCAGGTTTGCTTCAGCCAAGACGCAGCCATCTCCGGCTCAGGGCGGTCATGGCATATGCGTCGGCTTAAGGCGTTCAGCTTCTCAACGGCGTCCAAATCGTTTCCGTGATAACCGATTCGCCGCATTCTCGTAACAGGCTGACCGGACTGTGTCAGGGTGCTGACAATCAGGCAATTCGGAACGGAGAAAACCTCAGCAGTGATGCCGAAGCTGGCGGCGATTCTCACCACCGTGTCTTCTATGCGAAATGTTTCGGCACCGCTTACGGACAATTCATATCCGAAATCTGCGGCTAAATCCGCAACTGTATTGTAGTCTACCATTTGAATCAGATGCCTGCCTTTTAGCGAAAAATTTTGCACACCATTGACAGTTGGAAAGCCGCCTCGATCGGAAGCGGCTTTTTTGCTTTATTTGCTGCGAACGAATAAAATACCCAGAGTTCCCGGTCCACAGTGGCAGGAAACTGTGCAGCCGGCAGTTGTTTCGTAAATGTTCTCAAAATGACCGTAATGATTGATGCCGCTGATGGCGGTATCGATGCACTCCTGAGGAACCTGCGTATGTGTGACGAAAATGGTGCCGTCATCCAAATCATTCCGGTTTTCAAGACGGTCCTTTACATATGCGGCAAGGCATTTTTCAATATGTCCGCGGTATTTCTTTACGATGGACATTTTGCCGCCCTTTACCTCAATGCAAGGCTTCAATCCCAGTAAATTGGCACCCAATGCGGCCACACTTGAGCAGCGGCCGCCTTTTACCATGTAGTCGAGGCGATCCAGGACAAAACTTGCCTCAACACGGGAGGCAAAGTCATCCAGCTCTGCCTTTAACTCATCCAGATTTTCAGCAGTTTGCGCAAGTTCGCATGCTTTCAAAACGACAAGCCCCTGTCCGGTAGACAGATTTCTGGAATCAACTACCCGCACATTATCGAAGTCCTCTGCGGCAATGCATGCATTCTGGTAGCTGGAGGAAAATTCTGAGCTGATGTTAATATGGACCACACCATCATACGCACCGGCGTATTTTGCAAACTCATTCTGGAACACTGCGGTACCCCTGGCCGCAGTAGAACAAAGTCCGCCGCCTGCTGCAACATGAGAGAAAATATCTGCCGGGGTGATGGTTATGCCGTCCAGATACTCTTCCGATTCCTTTACCACAATAAGGGGGACAATGCCGATATCAAACTTCTGAATCAAATCAGGAGATAAATCACAGGTACTGTCTGCAGTTATTTTTATTTTCATTTTTCTGATAAATCCTTTCTTCTGTAAAAAACGGCGGCGGTGGCTCAGTGACAGCAGGACGTTCCGGAGTTCATCATAAAGCAGCTTGGCTCCAAATGCTTTCCCCGCAGATATTCTGTACCCCAATCTCGCATGGCTGTGAGAATTGGCATTAAGCTTCGTCCGGTTTCGGTCAGAGAGTATTCCACTTTCGGCGGAACAACCGGGAAAACCTCTCGATGAATCAGTTCCTGTGCTTCCAGCTCCCGCAGCTGCTGCGTGAGCATTTTTGGTGTTGCTCCGGATATCATTTTTCGGAGCTCCGAGTATCTTCTCTTCCCGTCAGCTAAGTACCACAGAATCAGTGCTTTGTATTTGCCGCCGATCAGATCCAGCGTCACGGCGACGGGGCAAATCTGATTTGAATTCATAGGCACCTCCTTACGGTATCTAAAAGGGTAGTATTGTACAAAATAGTACATACTTGCAATAATTTTATTGCGTGGTAGAATATTATCATACAGAACTGGATGTGTCAATACCAAGGCCCTGGGAGTTGACCACTTCCCGGCGGGAAAAAGGACGTGAATTGCAAATTATGACTACGAAGTTTCGTATTTCCGGCATGACATGCGCAGCTTGCTCCGCACGTGTGGAGAAGGTGTCGCGGGCGGTCCCGGGGGTTGAAAAGGCGGATGTAAATCTGCTGGCGGGAACGATGGTTGTCAGTTCCAATGAAGATGTGTCATCTGCCGTAATAAAGGCGGTGCGATCTGCCGGCTACGATGCATCTGTGGCAGGTGAAAAAGAGCAGAAAGAGGCTCCAAATCCGATGAAAAGCAATTTGTCGGAAATGAAGCACCGCCTGATATTATCGGCTCTTTTTTTACTGGTGCTGATGTATTTCACCATGGGACATATGGTGGGCCTGCCGGTGCCGGGATGGTATCATGGTACGCAAAATGCTGTTGTTGCGGCGCTGCTGCAGCTTTGCCTGACACTGCCGGTGGTTTATATCAACCGGATCTACTACATCCGAGGCTTTAAAGCGCTTTTGCACCGCAACCCTAACATGGATTCACTGATTGCAGTCGGAAGCTGTGCTGCATTGACATATGGTATTGCAGCGCTGTTTCGTATGGCATGGGCACTCGGCAACGGCCAAATGGAAATCGTATCACAGTACAGCCAGAATCTTTACTTTGAGTCTGCGGCGATGATTCTTACGCTGATTACGCTCGGAAAGTATTTGGAGACAAGAGCAAAGGGAAAAACCGGAGACGCAATACGGGCACTTATGGATTTAAGTCCGAAGACGGCAAGCGTGCGCCGCGGTGATGCGATTGAAGAAATTCCGGTGGAGGATGTCCATGTTGGAGATATTGTAATTGTTCGCTCCGGCGGAAGCATTCCGGTAGACGGAACAATTGTCAATGGACGGGCATCCGTAGACCAGAGTGCGCTGACCGGTGAGAGTCTTCCAGTAGAGAAAAAAGTGGGAGATCGTGTCTCGGCTGCCACCGTCAACTGTGAAGGATACCTGGAATTTTGCGCGGATAAGGTGGGAGAAGACACCACCCTGGCACAAATTATTCACATGGTGGAGGATGCCGGCGGATCAAAGGCACCTATCGCAAGACTTGCGGATAAGGTCGCGGGGGTATTTGTGCCGACGGTAATGGCGCTGTCGGCGATCACCTTTGCGGTATGGATGATGCTGGGGCAGTCTCTGGAATTCAGCTTGAATAATGCAATTTCCGTTTTGGTTATTTCCTGCCCATGTGCACTGGGGCTGGCGACTCCGGTAGCCATTATGGTTGGCACAGGACGCGGCGCCCAGATGGGTGTCCTCTTTAAAAATGCAGAAGCACTGGAAAATTTGCATGGAATTGATACAGTGGTGCTGGATAAAACCGGCACACTGACAACCGGGTGCCCCGCGGTTACGGATATTTTGCCGTGTGCGGTCAGTAAGGATGAGCTGATGCGCATTGCAGCTGCTGTTGAGAGCAAATCTGAGCATCCGTTTGCAAAGGCAATCTTGAATGCCGCTGCGTCCACCTATCCGGAAGCGACAGACTTTGAGACAATTCCCGGAATGGGCGTAAGTGCATGCATCGATGGTGTGCGCTGCTACGGCGGGAATGAACGACTGATGGCTGAAAAAAATATCACAATTCCCGACTTCTCACGGTATACCGCAGAGGGGAAGACGCCGCTTCATTTTGCTGATGATTCCGGGAAATATCTTGGCGCGGTCGTTGCTGCGGATGTTCTGAAGCCGGACTCTGTTTTTGCGGTAAAAGAAATGCAGCGCCTTAATCTGGATGTCGTTATGCTTACTGGTGATAACGATCGTACTGCCAAGGCGATTGCCGACAGCGCGGGAATTAAACATGTGATTGCGGATGTTTTGCCGACAGATAAGGCGGATGCGGTGAAAAATCTGCAGAAAGACGGCCATAAGGTGCTGATGGTCGGTGATGGAATCAACGATGCTCCTGCTTTGGTTACTGCGGATGTCGGTATGGCCATCGGCGCGGGTACAGACGTTGCCATAGAGTCAGCGGATGTTGTGCTGATGAACAGCTCTCTTTCTTCGGTAAGCAGCGCGATTGCCCTTAGCCGGGCGACGATTCGCAATATCAAGCAGAATCTGTTTTGGGCTTTTTTCTACAATACGCTTGGAATCCCGATTGCGGCGGGCGTGCTGTATATTCCGCTTGGATTGCGCTTAAGCCCAATGCTTGGCTCGCTTGCCATGAGTATGAGCTCTGTTTTTGTTGTGACCAATGCTCTGCGTCTGCGCTTTTTTAAGGAAAAAAAGAAAGAACAAAATGGCTCTGACGCTGAGCAGAAAATAATAAATGTAAATGTTACTAAGGAGGAAACAAAAATGAAAACGGTGATTAAGGTCGAGGGCATGATGTGCAGCCATTGCAAGGCC
>CAVIFH010000204.1:0-4253 GCA_963641615.1 bacterium
ATACAAGAGCCTGTTTCGCGGAAGCTTATGGCACCGCTGGGTTTACCTGAGGCGTTTTTCCTGAAGTTCCCCATAATGCACTGCCATCTTATGAAAATGCCCCTGCAGAGCTTTCCTCCGCAGGGGCAAAAACATATTCATCCCACGTGCGATTATTTCTGATCTTCCCAGAAGGGCTCGGTTGTTCTGGACTTGAACTGCAGCTCCTGACTTTTGACGCTGACAGTGGTGCTTGCAGGAATGGAGTGGGTGATAAACACGTTGGAGCCAATGACGCAGTCCCGCCCGATGACCGTCTCGCCGCCCAATATGGATGCACCGGCGTAGATGGTTACATTGTCTTCAATGGTGGGGTGACGTTTCTTTCCGCGCAGGCTTTGACCGCCTCGGGTTGTCAGCGCACCCAGCGTTACGCCCTGATAGATTTTCACATGACTTCCGATAACCGTTGTCTCGCCGACGACGATTCCGGTGCCGTGGTCAATGAAGAAATAGTCGCCGATGGACGCACCGGGGTTGATGTCAATGCCGGTTGCGCTGTGGGCATGCTCTGTCATCATCCGGGGGAGCATGGGCACATTCATTTCATACAGCACGTGTGCCAACCGGTAAACCGTAATGGCGAACAGACCGGGGTAGCAGAAGATGATTTCATCTGTGCTGTAGGCGGCGGGGTCACCGTCGTAAAATGCTTCCACATCCGTCTGGCACAGGGCGCGCACGGCGGGGATTTTGCGGAAGAAGGCAAGGCTGATTTCCTGCGCGCTGCGTTCCGCTTCTGCCTGATCCATGCGCTCGCAAAGGACCAGCGCGATCTGCTTATTCAGATTGTACATGACATCCTCAATGAGCATGGAGAGATTGTATCGGGAGTTGTACATCCGGTAGCTTTTGTCCCTGGAGGACCCGGGATACACAATCCGTATCAGCTTATAGATAATATCAACTACGGTCTCCTTATCCGGGTGGACAAAGGGGTTGAGCTTGTCAATCTCCCTGCCGTGGCGGTAATCATCCAGAATGCCGTCTACGATTCCTTCAATCTGCTGTTCAATGGCGGACATGGAAATTCCTCCTTCAAAAATGCACGCTGTACGGAAAAGGAGCTGCCGCTGGGCAGCTCCTGAAATTATTCCTCAATTCGACGGATATCTGCCCCAAGAGCGGTAAGCTTCCCAATTAAATCCTCGTATCCCCGCTCTACAAAGTGAATATTCTGCACTCTTGTCGTCCCCTGAGCGGCAAGACCCGCAATCACAAGGGCTGCCCCTGCCCGAAGGTCGTGGGCGGATACGGTTGCCCCATGCAGATGATCTACGCCGAAAACGGTAGCGGTTTTGCTTACGATGGAAATTTTTGCCCCCATGCTTTCAAGCTCTGAGCAGTAGCCAAAGAAGCGGGTTTCGTACACCGATTCCGTCAGACGGCTGACGCCTCTGGCAAGAGCCATGCACACGCACACCTGCGCCTGCATATCCGTGGGGAACCCAGGGTAAGGGCTGGTCTTTGCCGTAGAGGGACGCAGCAGCCCATTTCGAATGATACGCACGGAGTCATCAAAGGGAATGATTTTTGCACCCATGTCCTGAAGCTTTCCGGTAATGCACTCCAAGTGTTTCGGAATGACATTCTGTATGAGCACATTTCCGCCCACGGCGGCAACGGCTGCCAGATAAGTTCCGGCTTCAATCTGGTCCGGGATGATGGCATAGGTGCCGCCCCGCAGAGCATTGACTCCGCGTATTTTAATTGTTTCGGTGCCCGCCCCGGAGATGCGTGCCCCCATAGTGTTCAGGAAATTCGCCAGATCCACAATGTGCGGCTCTTTGGCGGCGTTCTCAATAATCGTCTGCCCGGGCAGCAGTGCCGCCGCAACCATGATGTTTACGGTTGCACCAACAGAGGAAATGTCCAGACTGATGCGGCTGCCCTGCAGTCCGTCGGCACCGGGCTTCAGAGAAACGTACTCCTCCGTTTCGTCCACATCGGCCCCAAGGGCCAGGAAGCCCTTGATGTGCTGGTCGATCGGACGGGACGCAAAATTGCAGCCGCCGGGCAGAGCCACATGGGCCTTCCCGAAACGCCCCAGCAGCGCGCCCATCAGGTAATAGCTTGCACGAATTTTTTTTACAAGCTCCGGATTCGGCTCTGTGCATTGGACGTCTGTGCAGTCAATCTCGATTACGTGAGGCTCAGGATTCTGGACAGCTGCTCCCATCTCTTTGAGAATATCCAGCAGAATGTGGACATCCGAGATGTCCGGAACGTTTTCAATTCGGCATTTTCCGCTGACCAGCAGCGCTGCCGGAATGATTGCCACTGCGGCATTTTTCGCGCCGCTGATGGTGACGGTTCCGTTTAACAGATTTCCGCCGGTGATTTCATACAGAGCCAAGGACAACCCTCTCCTCGCGAGAAAATAAGCCAAAAATATAGCCACTCCTATTATGATACCATAGAATGCGTTTTCTGTAAAGAAAATTATTTTACGTAAACTGAGGAAGCATCCTGTTGAGGCATTGACTTGGTCAGTGCTTCAACAGACCAGATGAGCAAGCGGTACGGATATATTTACGTAGACCGTAACGATGACGGAAGCGGCACGCTTGCGCGGTATCGTAAGAAGAGCTTTGATTGGTACAAAAAGGTGATTGAAACCAACGGGGAATCTCTGTATGACGCAAATTAAAAGAAAATCCGCTGTATGTCTTCTTGCCATTTTCCGGCAGGAAATGCATACAGCGGATTTTTAACGATTCAAAAGGGTATCAATACTGCGTCGGCTGGATGTGCCAGATTTCGTTTGCGTACTGTGAAATGGTGCGGTCGGAGGAGAACTTGGCACTGCTTGCGATGTTCATCAGGCATTTGCGGCCGAAGTTCAGGCGGTCGGCGTAGTCGGCGTTGCATCTCAGCTTGGTGTCAATGTAGGAAGCGTAATCCAGAAGCACGAAGTAATGGTCTGCCTTATGCCAGGAAGCACCGTCCAGAAGCGCATGGTACAGCTCACGCTGAGCGTCATCGGTGGGAACAGTGCCGTCAACCAGCGTGTCGATTGCCCGGTGCAGGTAGGGATTTGTGTCGTAAATGCCGCGGGCATAGTAGCTGTCGCGTGCAGCGTTGATCTGCTCTACGGTGTGGCCGAAGATATATTCATTCTCCATGCCGGCTTCCTGAGCAATTTCCACATTCGCACCGTCCAGCGTGCCGAGGGTAACGGCGCCGTTGAGCATCAGCTTCATGTTGCCGGTTCCGGAGGCCTCCGTGCCGGCAGGGGAGATCTGCTCGGAAATGTCGGCGGCAGGGATGATGTGCTCCGCATAGGAGACGTTGTAGTTCTGTACGAATACCACCTTCAGGCGGTCGGCAACGGCGGGGTCATTGTTGATCATGCGGGCAACGCGATTGATGTAGCGGATGATGGCTTTGGCACGGGCGTAGCCGGGAGCGGACTTGGCACCGAAGATGTATGCCGTCGGCTGGAAATTGGGCAGCTCTCCGTTTTTCAGGCGGAAGTAAATATCCACGATGGACAGGGCATTCATCAGCTGCCGCTTATACTCATGCAGGCGCTTGATCTGCACGTCAAAGATGAAATCCGGGTTCAGCTGGACGCCTTCCTTTTCCGCGATCACCTTGCACAGCTGCTCCTTCTTGGTGCGCTTGATGGAGTTGAACTGGCGAATCATATCATCGTCGATCATGGGCTTCAGCTTCGTGAGCTTGTCCATATCCTTCAGGAAATCGCCGCCAACCCGGTATTTAATCAGCTGGGTCAGCTCCGGATTGCACAGCCCCATCCAGCGGCGGGGCGTGACACCGTTGGTTTTATTCTGGAAACGCTGGGGAAACATATGGTACCAGTCTTTGAAGACGTCGTTCTTCAGAATTTCGGTGTGAATGGCGGCTACACCGTTGACGTATGAACCCACATAGATGGAGAGGTTCGCCATATGGGCGGTGTTGTCCTTCACGACGAAGAGGTTCGGGTTTTCCCGCTTCAGCCGCTCGTCAATGCGGAGAATAATATTCACGATTTCCGGAACCACAGAGCGCATCAGCTCCAGGTCCCACTTTTCCAGCGCTTCACCCATTACGGTGTGGTTGGTGTAGGAGAAGGTGCGCTGGGCAATGGAGAAGCTCTGCTCAAAATCCATGCCTTCTGCCATCAGCAGGCGGATCAGCTCCGGAATGGACATGGCGGGATGCGTGTCGTTAAGCTGTACGGCGTAGAAGTCCGCAAAGTGAGAGAA
>CAVIFH010000205.1:0-4250 GCA_963641615.1 bacterium
CCGATGGACAGTGCATGATTATCGTCGATCAGGGCAAGGTCACAGAGCTTTGCGCCGAGCCGGGCGAGTTTGTCTATGATTCCTCCACCGAGCCGACCATTTTCTCCGGAGATCTGGGGACAAGCATTCTCGATACCTTTAAGAATATTGGCAAGCGCTTTACCTTTGGCGGCGAGCCTCCAAAGGATCAGCGCGTCTATTACTTCAATACCAAGGAGCTTATCGGCAACAAATACGGCACGCCTTCCCCCGTTCCGTTCCGCGTTGTCGATCAGCGCGCGGGCATCGATATTGACATTTCCATCCGATGTTTCGGTGAATACAGCTACCGCATCTGTGACCCGATCCTGTTCTATACCAATGTCTGCGGCAATGTTGGAGAGGATTACACGCGGGATCGTCTGGAAGGGCAGCTCAAAACCGAGCTTTTGACGGCGCTCCAGCCCGCATTTGCAAAGATTTCCGATATGGGCATTCGCTATTCTTCCCTCCCCGGCCACACAACAGAGCTGGCGGACGCACTCAACGAAGTGCTTTCTGCAAAATGGCGCGATCTGCGCGGCCTTGAAATTGTCTCCTTCGGCGTATCCTCGGTCAAGGCAAGCGAGGAAGACGAACAGATGATCAAGGAGATGCAGCGCAACGCGGCGTTCATGGATCCGACGCGTGCAGCAGCACATCTGGTGGGTGCGCAGGCAGCCGCCATGCAGTCTGCGGCGGCCAACCAGAGCGCAGGTCCCGCAATGGCATTTATGGGCATGAATATGGCTGGCCAGGCCGGCGGAGTAAACGCACAGAACCTCTATCAGATGGGTGCACAGCAGGAAATGCAACAGACCATTCCGCAGCCCGCCCCTGCAGCACCGGCAAACGGTTGGACCTGCTCCTGCGGTCAGACAGGCATCACCGGCAAATTCTGCCCGAACTGCGGCACCAAGAAGCCGGAGCCTCAGGCGGATGGCTGGATGTGCAGCTGCGGTGCGGTCAACAAGGGCAAGTTCTGCTCCGAATGCGGTGCGAAAAAGCCCGCCGGTGTACCGCAGTACAAGTGCGATAAGTGCGGCTGGGAGCCTTCTGACCCGACGCATCCGCCGAAATTCTGCCCCGAATGCGGTGACCCGTTCGACGATGGCGATCTGCAATGAGCAAACAAAAAACGAATAAATGAAGGGAGCTTTCTAAATATGGGACTGTTTGATAAGAAGTATTGCGATATTTGCGGTGAAAAGATCGGTTTACTCGGCAACCGCAAGCTCGAGGACGGCAATCTCTGCAAAGAATGCGCGAAAAAGCTGTCCCCGTGGTTTTCAGACCGCCGCAGAAGCACGGTTGAGGAGATCAAGGAACAGCTTGCATACCGGGAGGAAAACAAGACTAAAGTGTCGGCGTTCCACACGACGCGGACGCTTGGCACAAATATGAAGGTACTGCTCGATGATGACGCGGGGAAATTCATGGTAACAAGTGCGCGTGACCTTGCGGAGGCCAACCCGGATGTGCTTGACTTCTCGGACGTAACAGGCTGCAATCTCGATATTGATGAGAGCCGTTCGGAGATCAAGCGCGAGGATAAAGACGGCAAGGAAGTCAGCTACAATCCGCCGCGCTATGAGTATTCCTACGACTTCTATATCACCATTTTCGTCAACAACCCCTATTTTGACGAGATTCGCTTTAAGCTCAACTCATCCTCTGTGGATATCACGCCAGCCCCGGCGCGTCCGGGCATGACGGCTGGCTGCAATCCGGAAACCAATGTCGAGTACTGCAGGAATAAAGAACTCGGTGAGGATATTAAGCAGGCTCTTATGCAGGTTCGACAGGATGTGCGCGAGAAGATCGAGCAGGCAGCCGCACCCAAGACGGCAGTCACCTGCCCCTATTGCGGCGCAACCACCACGCCGGATGCCAGTGGCTGCTGTGAGTACTGCGGCGGCGCAGTAAATGGTTGAATCGTTCAGTAGACGGAAGTAAACCTTCTCAAAACGGAAGACCGCACGAAAACGTAATCTACATCCATTTATCTACCTGACATCAGAGAGGAGGCCAACCATGGCAGGCTTTACAGATACCGCAAAACAGGCAATGTCGGCTACTTTACCGCGTGAATTCGACATTTCGTACTCCACTACGCTCGAAGAAACACTTGAAAAGCTTCAGGCTCGCGCCGCCGCTTTCCAGATGCCGTTTGAGATCAAGGGCGGTATTCCGGGACAGCGCATCGTTTTCAAGAAAGAGCCGAATCTGGATGTGGAACTTTGGCTTTACGTCAAAGACGGATCCCATATTAAAATTATGGCGAACGTGAAAGAGAGTACAACGACCGTCAACGGTATGCGCGTCGATAAAAACAGCGTGCTGCGCCGGGGCGTCAAGGGCGCGGCGGTGAGTCTCCCGATCGCGCGCGGCGAATACATCGACTATGTGACGGAAACGGTCAAAATGCTTTTGAACGGCGAGGCGGTCGAAGACTATGTTGCACCGGAAGTTCCCGCAGGAGCAGAGCCGCAGAAGAACTGGCTGACCACGCTCCTGCTGTGCATCTTCCTCGGCGGTCTTGGCGTACACCGCTACTATGTCGGCAAGACCGGTACGGGCATCCTCTATACGCTGACAGCTGGTCTGTTCGGCATCGGTTATCTTGTTGACCTCATCAAGATCATCTGCGGCAAGTTTACCGACAAGAACGGCAACCTCATTCAGCGGGGAAATTAACGAATGAAAACCAAATATCTCTGGTATGCACTTGTGTTTTTTTGCCGGAATCGCGTTTTATTTTCTGGTGATTAGCAGGTTTGTGCATTGCGGAAAAGCCAACAAAGGGAAAGCGGCACGGCCTTTTGCTCAGCCGCTTTCCCTCGTGGCCGCGGGTGCCCGCCGTCATATCGTTTCCGGTGTTCTGCTTAGACCACGGGTATGTGCAGTGCCGAAACGGGAAGTGAGGATATAATCAATGTCAACACAGGTAACAAACTATCAATGCCCGGCATGCAACGGACCGCTGCACTTTGCGGGAGCCTCCGGGCGCCTGGAATGCGAATACTGCGGCTCGAGCTTTGACGTTGCCGAAATCGAGGCGCTCTATGCCGAAAAGGAGGCAAAAGCGGATAAGACCGCGGCAGAGGAAGCGCAAAAGTCCGATGCGTCATCGGTGGAGGAATCCGAATGGGACCTTTCGGGGCTGCAGGGGGACTGGGACAGCGATGCAGACGGGATGAAGAGCTATTCCTGCCCGTCCTGTGGCGCAGAGCTTATATGCGACGCCACGACCGCTGCGACCTCTTGCCCGTACTGCGGAAATCCGAGCATCGTTCCGGGACAGTTTGCGGGCGCACTAAGGCCGGACTATGTTCTTCCTTTCAAGCTGAGCAAGGAAGATGCGATCAAGGCGCTTCATAAGCACTACGGCAAAAAGCCGCTTCTGCCGAAGGAGTTTTCAAAAAAGAACCATATTGCTGAGGTGAAGGGCGTTTATGTCCCGTTCTGGATGTTCGACGGCAAAGCCGCGGGCAGCGTCACCTTTGATGCTACCCGCGTACACACGCACAAATCCGGCGGCTACCGAATCACGGAAACGGAACATTTTGACGTGTGGCGTTCCGGCGAGCTTGCGTTCGAAAAGGTGCCGGTGGACGCGTCCACACAGATGCCGGACGATTACATGGACTCCATAGAGCCGTATGATTATTCCGAGCTCAAGCCGTTTTCCACGGCGTACCTGCCCGGCTTTCTGGCTGACAAATACGATGTGTCTGCCGAAGACTGCTTTGAACGGGCAGACACACGCTGCAAGGGTTCATTCATCAAAGCTCTGGCAGATACCGCAACCGGCTACACAAGCTGCACAGAGAGCGCTTCCGATATCCATCTGAACCGCGGCAAGGTGCATTATGCGCTGATGCCTGTCTGGCTTTTGAACACAAAGTGGAATGGAGAGGATTTCCTTTTCGCCATGAACGGACAGACCGGCAAGCTTGTCGGCAAGCTGCCGATAAGCACAAAGCGAGTGCTTGGGCTGTATGCAGCGATTGCGGCGCCGCTCATTGCCATCTGTACGGCAGTGGCGCTGTGGCTGGTGAGTTAGGAGGGGGGACGCTATGAAAAGAAAATTCATCTGCTCCCTGCTTGCGGTTGTGGCGATACTTGCCGTCTGCGTGAGCACAGCTTTTGCCGAAGCACAGCTTTGTTATGTCACGGACGAGGCGGGGATTCTCACCGAAAGCGAGGATTTACAGCTTGAGTCCATGGCA
>CAVIFH010000206.1:0-4237 GCA_963641615.1 bacterium
ATCCACCCCATATAAAATGATACCGGAATCCTTGCGGGTTCCGGTATTTTTGCGTCTGTAAGGAAGTGAAACAGGGTACGTTAGCTAACCACTGAGAAGCCAGCGGATCAGATTTTCCAATTTGATGCCGTCGTAAGAGACGTCAATCCCGGGCTTAAGGGAAAGTATTTTTGCACAGGAGCAGACGATATGGAACCGCAGGCGGAATAAGCACCGCCTCTTTTTGATGCGCTTACAGACGCAAAAGCAGCAGGCCCCCTTTTCAGAAGGGACCTGCTGCTTTTTAAAGAGCAGTGGAATTATTCGCCGTAGTTGATTTTCAGCTTGGCGTAGAAATCCTCAAGAACCAGACGGGCATCGATCGCGTGGTATACGCGGATCTCCCGATTGGTGGGGCACTCCTCGTATGTGCAGTCCGGACGGACGCGAGGTGCCTTGCGAATGGTGTAGTGCCTGCGCTCCTTATCCTCCAGGAAAACGCCGATCGTGGGCTGATCTCCGATGCACCATGTTTCGCCGTGGGGCCAGGGGCGGTCGCCGCAGGCATCGTTCAGCTCAACCATCTGGCGGAAGAGATACTCGCCGATTTCGCCGCATGGTGCAACGCGGGACTGCAGCTCGGCAAGAGAAATGTTCATCATCTTATACACATTCTTGGGAACCTGCCACAGCTGAACCTTGGATGAGAAGACCACGTTTGCCGCATGAATGTCCTGATTCAGGTTGAATTCCATGCCGCCCTTGGGGTACTCATCTCCGCCGATCCACACAGCAATGATACGGTCGGCAATCTTCGGCTCCATCAGCAGCGCGGAGGCCAGGTTGGTAATGGCACCCTGCAGACCGATAACCAGAGGCATGGGGTCGTCCTTCATGGCTTCCTCTACGATAAAACGGGCACCCTCGGATTCCACAAAGTGGGTTTCGTCCTCCAGCGGTGTAACGCAGCCCTTGTATACAGGGTACTCGTCGGTCAGGCCCATCAGCTTCAGCACCAGCTGAACCTCATCGTAGCTCTGCTGCATGGTGGTGCGGGAATTGTATGCGGCCCCGTCGCGGTGCTCAAAATGCGTTGCGATGATGCCCTTTACGTCAAACATGGGTGTCATCAGGTGATGCGCAATTGCAAACTGGTCGTCTGCCTCATTTTTTGCGTCGGTATCAACGATCATGCGGTACATTTTCTTTACGGGAACCTGAAAGCGCAGCTTGTTGTTCTTCATGGAGAATTCTCCTTGCCTGTTTTTTTAGTGCGCAGAGCCGTCTTAGGCCTGGCTGCATACAGTGTCAAAAATCTGTACGTACGGATCTGCATTGCTGCACGGGCGCCAGGAACCGCTGCTGTCCGGCACACCGCATTTCATAAAGCTTGTCCATGCATCCGTCATGCGATTGCTGAGCGCTTCATCTTCAGCGGTAAACGGCCGCCAGCAGCGCTGAAGCGTGCCAAAAACATACCAAAGCTCACTGGAGTGGAACGCACCTGCGTTATCTCCGGGCAGCGCATGGGTAAATGAGTAGACATATGATGGCTTCTGACGAATTTTGTCCAGAAGCCGACTCCAGGCAATACAGCCCCGCTGGATTGGATTGCCGGCAGCGCTTGCCAGAATGTCGTTTCCTGTGGCGCCAAGCATGTAGGGAATATCAGCAATTTTTCCGCTTTCTGCCAATGTATCGCACGGAGCAGGCAGAACCTCACCGCCGAATGTTGGCGCAAAGGGAAGTGCAGCCCCGGATCGATGCGCAAAATCCATCGCTTTATCCATCAGCTCTGCTGCGGGGATTGCACGCAGATCATCCAGAGAACGGGCCCCCAAAGCGTCTGCAAATGCCGTGCCGAATTTATCGGCATCTTCTCTGTTTTGTGCCTGCAGCCCTGTGTGATATCCGCCGGCGCTCTGAAAAATTGCCTTGGATATCATGCCCTCCGTCAGGGGGCTGCTGATGAGTACCTGCGTGCTGATGGCCCCTGCGGACTGCCCGAAGACGGTGATGTTATCGGGATCGCCGCCGAAATTTTGAATGTTTTTTCTTACCCACGTCAGCGCGGCAATCTGGTCGCGAATTCCCAGATTGTCGGAACCATCCGGCATCCGTGGATGGGAGAAGAAGCCGAAGATGTTGACGCGGTAGTTTATGGTTACCAGAATCACATTGCGCTTGCAGAAAGCTTCTCCATCGAATTCCGCCTCGCTGCCGAAGCCGTGGTCAAAGGCTCCGCCGTGAATCCAGAAGGCTACCGGCAGCTTCGCGTCAGGGGAAGATGCAGGGGTCCAGATGTTCAGATACAGGCAGTCTTCATCCCAGCGGGGCTTTCGTTCCTCTATGCCATAGAATTCTTTATCATAAAAAGAGCCGGGGGCAGACAGCCGCTGGGGACAGCCCGCCCCAAACTGCGCTGCTTCGTATACGCCGTGCAGTGGGGCGGCTTCTTTCGGCGGAAGAAAACGGAGAGCACCGATTGGCGGCGCGGCGTAGGGGATACCCTTGAAAACCGTGTAATTTTCAGAAGCTTCCCCTCGAATCAGCCCCTTGTCCAGCGAAACTTGCTGTATGGCCATAAAATTTCCTCCTGCGTCCGAATCAGTGAATGTTGTTCGGGTCGTACTGCAGCTCCGCACGTCCAAAGGAGGCGTACAGGGCAGGGTCCAGCGAAAGGGTCTTGTCTACATTGCTGGCACGGCCTGCGATTTTGCCATGCACCACGCCGTCAACCAGGTCGATTAAGTCGCAAAGCAGCCCCATATTCAGCGGATTATAGCCGGGGATCAGTGTGGACTGAAAAATCTGGTAGTTGTGTCCACCGTAGAATTTCATTCTGCCTCCCCGGTCAACCAGCCATTTCAGCAGATTTGTAAGGCTTTCATAGTATTTTTCCAGCGGAATTGCGCCGGGAACCTGCATCCATACGCCGCAGCCGCTGCCGATTGCGTCGCCTGTGAAAAGATGCTGCCCCTTTTGCTCCAAAACAACAACGGAGCCGGGAGTGTGGCCGGGGACCTCGCAGATTTCCAGTGCATTTCCACCTAGATCGATGACATCACCGGTGTGAATGTCAAGGGTATCGTGCAGCGCAAGCGCTTTTCCTGCCATCATACCGGCGAGAAAATCCTCCGGTAAGAGAAATTCACGGTGACTCATATAAACAGTGTCAAATTCATCCATATGATGGAAATGATCAACATGCGCGTGAGTAAGCACCAGAATCACGGGCTTTTTTGTCAGTGACTGAATTACCGGCATGATTTTTTCTCCGGGGGTGATGCCGGTATCAATGACGGCAGCACGTTCCTCCCCTTCGACAACGTAAAAAGAGGAATTTCCCTCGTCGAGAATGTGATAAATCTTTTCTCCGATACGTGTGATGCGAAAATTCTGCATGTTGGCTGCTCCTTTCGGGTGAGTATTGGGTATGTATCTCTACAGTGTGCGTACGCTGTCACGCTCAATGAGAGTGACACCAATGGATTGCAGCATGGGCGGGTCATCCGGGTGCTCCAGCAGCTCACACAGGCGCTGAACGGCCCGCTTTCCAAGCTGCTGCTTTGCAACATGGATCGTGGTCAGCTTGGGGGACGTTACATAGGCAATGGGCATGTCATCAAAGCTGGCAATGGAGACGTCGGTTGGAATGCGGTAGCCGTGCTCCTTCAGTGCGCGGATACAGGATACCGCAATGATATCGTTATCTGCGAAGCAGCCGGTCACATTGATGTCATGCTCGTCCAGATAGCTGCACATATCCATGTAGGCACCATCCTGGGTGGGGGAGACGAAAATTTCTTCCAGCGTGCTGCCGGGATATTCGTCCAGCGCCAGCTGAAGTCCCGCCCTGCGGTCACGGAAATTATTGATGCGGATGGAGGATGCCAGGTAACCGATGCGCCGGTGCCCCTGCTCCAGCAGATGCCGAGCGGCCAGGTAGGTGCCCTCTGCATTCTGAATGGTAACATAGTCATGACTGTGCTTCGGGAAATAGCTGTCCAGAATAATGTGGGGCAAATCAAAGCTGTCCAGTGCATGAATATCATCCTCTTCCATCTCAGTGGAGAAGAAAATGAAGCCTGCACTGTCGCTGACGGAAAGCTCCCGGAGCTTATCCTCGAGATTTTCGTAGCCGTACATATAGACCAGCTGCAGCTTGTAGCCGACCAGTGCAGCCTGGGTGGTGATGCCCTCGATTACGGCGGAGAAAAAGTCGGTTTCGCTGCAAACCTTGCCGTGTTTCTTATAT
>CAVIFH010000207.1:0-4235 GCA_963641615.1 bacterium
GCCATATACCACGCCGCCCTCCGCCAGCACACAGTCAGACAGCGCTGTAAAGATACCGCCGGATCTGGAAGCGGCCACGACAGCTTCATCCCTGTGCTTTACGGCATATGCCTTTGGCTCTCCCCGGTTCATTATCTCCGCTCCCCTTCCCCTGCGAGCTTCCTTTTCGCTATGTCAATGCCGGATTTCAGCATATCCGCGTTTGTCATCGCTGCGTAAATCGCCGTAATAATCAACGCGATCAGCTGTATTCTCCGATTGCCGCAATAATAGGTAAAGATCAGCATCGTTCCAATCAGCATGCTGCTGATGATCACCGGCCTGCTGATTTTCATTTTCACCGTCTTATTGACGTCAAAATAGCGAATCACAAACATCGAAAGGAACGCGGCCAGGGTTGAAAAAGAGGCAGCAAAAATCTGTATTTTGTTGATCAGCACCAGGTCGACCGCAATATTGATCAATGCAGCCGAAATAGACGTAACCGCAATTTTCTTTGCATCCTTCCGGGCAACATACACGCAGCTGTATAATCCCACCAGCACGCGAAACAGCATGGCATACATCAGAATCAGAATCTGATCATATGCATCACTATACCGGGTATTGATCAGGATCGGGAAAGCAAACGGCATACATGCCACAATGCCGAAGCAGGCGGCTGCGAAAAGCTTAAAAAGAGAGGTAATGGTCTCAGAGAGGAATTCGTCTCTGTCCTCATCATGAAAGTGCAGCGATACGGTTTCCGTCCACGACAGATTCAGAATGTTGTAGAAATTTATAAACACATTTGGGAATTTATTCGCAACAGAATAAATTCCGTTTGCCGCCGTCGTTAAAAAATGCGCGATGATGGTTCGGTCGGAGGCGTTCACTACCCACCAGGCCAGATTATTCGGCACAAGGGGGAGAGAATAGGCGCCAACCTGCCGAAATACCTGCATTCGAATCTCTTTAGGTGAAAAATACGCCCAGGCTTTGGAGGAAACCAGCAGATACGCCAGCGTCATTCCCTGGGCGGCAATCGTAGAAAAATACAGCCCCCGAAGTCCCATTTTCAGGATGACCAAGGCAATCACATTGAAAACAGTCGTTGCAGACGCAGATATAAACGAGGCGACTGTATATTTTACATTGAAGCCCAGCCCTCTTACAAATTGCAGCAGCAGCATGGTATATACAGACAGAACCACATACAGCAGCAAAAAATAACCGTCCTTCAGCCGCAGGAACGGCGCAGCGCATACAAACAGGAGGACATATACCAGGCACTGAATCGTGCTGAAGAACAGAAGCGTAGAGAAAAGCTTTTTCTGCTCTCCCCTGTTCCCCCGCACATCCAGCATAAAGCGAAACAGGCCCTGATCAAACTGCCAGTTTACAAGGGGGAGCAGCAGGGTGCTGTATGTGATCAGCAGATCGAATGAACCATATTCGTCTGCCGATAAAATGGCCGTATACAGCGGCAGCAGAAAAAAACTGATGCACTGCGTGCAAAGCTTTCCAACTGTCAGCACCGCTGTATTCTTTGCCAGTTCTGTTTTGCGGCTCATGTTTCCTCCCCATGCAGGTTTATTTCAAAAGCGTGTCAAGATATTCAAGGGACTTCTGACGTTCGACGTCCAGCCGGGCATTGACGCGATCCCAGTCAATACCAGAATCGGCATTGCTTTGCAGGCAGCCTCCGTGAAGGCCGCGGTCTTCCAGCCCGAAGAGCTCCAAAATGTTTAAGATACGTTCTTTCCGCTCAATCTCCGTCTCCACATAAAACGGAACATTTAAAATAATCGAAAACGCCGCTGCATGGAAGGAGTTTGTGATGACGCACCTTGCGTCCCGGATCCATTGCAGGAACTCCGCCGGACCGACCGCCCCGACATGCCTGACATCACGATATTTAAACCAGGTCTCCTGATCCCACAGCATATACAGCCTGCATCCGGTTTCCCGGCTCATTTTTTTGGCAAATTCCATGGCCGGATCGGCAGCTCTGCTGTAGCCCATTTTGAAGAACAGAATATAGTCCTGCTTCCGCGAAGACTGGGCTGCAAGGTTCAGCCAGGCATCCCGCGGTGTGAGGAAAACGGGGTCAAGCACGCATGCGATGTCTTCCCTGCCGAGGGCCTGCGCAAGCACCCTCCCGGAGCTGCTTTCTCTTACGGAAATGGACCGAAAATCCCGCAGGTACTGCAGCATTTCCTTCGCCTGTTCTCCGGAAAAATCGGCGTCGCCGACGCTCGCCCCGTAAGCAAGCTTCCGGACATGCTTATCCAGATTCGGCAGGAAGTACCGCATGTCCTGCTCGGTCAGGTGATAGTTCCACACCTGATCAGACCCGACAATGATCCGATCGAAGCGACTGCACACTTGGCGGAATGCTTTCTCACTCCGGGCGGCTTTCGTGCAAATGGTGTATTTTTTTCTGAAATCGTCAAATTTCAGATTACGCTTTACCTTATCCGGAATTCTGAGCGTACCGGACAGAATTTCCTTCGGGCGCATGCTTTTAAACGGGTTTGGGGAATAATCCTTTCGAATAAATTCCGGTCTGTAGTCAATCAGTTCACAGTCCCTGTTTCCCCTGCTCATGATCGTCCTTTGCAGGGACACTGCCTGCAAAAGCGCACCGAAATTATTCGCACAGTGAAAGGTAAGGATCCCGACCTGCTTCATTGTATATCTCCTGTTAACAGTTCTCATATTGGGCAGAAAATGAAATGTTGACTGCGACAGCTACAGCATAAAAGCAAAATGTTGCGTCATATATGGGATTTCCGGTCATTCCGTACATAAGCACAAAAATCTGGATTGCCAGAGATACCGCCAGTGCATATTTGCTCTTTTGCAGCGCCTTGCTTTGGCAGCACCGCAGCATATTAATATTTCTGTATGTTTTTACCAGGCTGAATACCACTGCAAACATAAAAATGATAAATCCAACTGCTCCGGTTTCGCACAGCAGTTCAAAATAGATATTATGGCATCCGGCTGTCGCTCCGATTGCATCACTCAGACCGGACTGATACCGGAATCCATACCACCCGATCCCAAAAGTCGAATTCTCAAAGAAAATATCCAGCGCCGTTTTCCACATGAGCAGGCGATACAGGCTGGCGTCATCCGTTCCGGCGGTTTGAAAGCGTTCAAAAACCCCCCCGAATGTGGGAACCGCATCAATCAGAAGGCTCAACGCAGCCAGCAGGGCAGCCGCAAAAATTCCAAGCCTGAAGGTCTTATGTGCCTTTTTTTCCGGGTTGACAATAAAGTATACAATGATCAGTGTCGCAATTCCAAAAAGCAGATGTGCCCGCTTTGTTGTAAGCAGAAGTGCGGCAGCTGCAATTATGCCGGCAAGGAAAAGCAGCACACGCTCCCGTTTGCACCTGTCCATGCAAAAGAATACGGCCCACACCGTGAGAAGCACGATTGTGATATATGTACCGTTTTGCGAATAGTGGTCGGCCAGTCCGGCCATATATCCCTCGGATGCATCGGCAATGCCCTGCGGATATTTCCGGTAGGTAAGCTGAATAAACGTGTCATACAAATCACTGTCAAAAAAGAAGGCAATCGTCGCAATGATATTCCACCCACCGATGAAGGCAATCCATTGCGGTGCCTTTTTTATCCAGTCTGCACTTTTGGTGCTTGCCAAGATGAACAGATATGCAGAAAGTAATCTGCTCGTACTGAAGTACTCCCCCTGGGCAAGCTCCCGGTTTCGATTGAAAATGACAATCAGAAAGCAAATTACCCACGGCAGGACATTGCAGTTTTTGTTATAGTAAAGGGGCAGGAGCAGCGGGATAAAGCCTGCCGCCATCAAAATAAGCAGATAAACCTTGTAATTGGTAAAGAGCGCCCAATAATTTCCGCAAAGCAAAAGCAAGGCAAGTCCCAGCAGTGCAAACTGTGTATGGTCGACCTTAATTTTCATACAGTGATTTCCTTCGTGTTTTCTCTCTGAGCCACTCAGCAGCCGCATACAGGTAAAGCATCAGATTTTTTTCATACAGCTTAAATTTAAGTACATCTTTTCCCGGCAGCTTTCTTTCCCGCGTGATAATATTCTTCCATGGTTCTTTGCACAAAAGCCGCGTCAGTTCCCTGTTCTTCTGAAAAATAGAGTCTGTATTTTCTTTCGTTAAAAAAGCGCGGAAGCAGATCTGTTTCAGCTTCACCAAAATCCACCAGACATATGCTTCGTATACCGCACCACTTGCTCGACCATATAT
>CAVIFH010000208.1:0-4231 GCA_963641615.1 bacterium
AAATTGGCACTCTTTTTTACCGAACTTGTTTCGTATTTCTATAGTCAAAAAGTACACTTTTTGACTGCTTATAGCAGCGGAAGAGTGGAAATAAAAGAACTATAAGAGGCTTCTATGTATGAGAAAAGGACCGGCGGATGGCAAAAGCATATTGGCTTCCTGCTGATTGACCTGCTCTGCGTCCAGTCAGCCTTCGCTGCTGCCTATTTCCTTCAATTCGGTTTCAGGAACCCTTACGCCCGGGAAGAATACAGACTTCTTGCTGTTTTTTATGCCGCAGCGGATCTGCTCGTCACCATGTTTGCCAATTCCTTTCAGAATGTCCTCCGGCGGGGAAATTGCCGGGAATTCATTGCGTCGGTCATGCACGGCATTCTGACGGGGGCGGTGACGGCTTTGCTCCTGTTCACCGCGAAAGGGTCCGCGGCCTGTTCCCGTGCCGAGTTCCCAACCATGATGCCGATCTATATCCTGTTTTCTTATTTTGCACGGATCCTGTGGAAATCTGCCGTGAAGAGAGACTTGAAAAGGCGGGGCAATTCCGCCGCCGCGGTGGTGTTCGCCCCCTATGGTGATCTGCCGGGGAGAATCGAAAGCCTTACGAGGAGCGGCTGCCGCGTTGTGGGCGCGATTGCGGAGGCAGGGTGCTCCCATGTGGGCGAAAAGGAAGCGAATGTGCCGATTATGGGAGATACGGCGAATTTTGAGGAGGCGCTCTGCCGGGAGTGGATAGACGAGGCCTTCCTCTTTTTCAGTCCTGCGGAATGCGAGGATCTGCAGATTCCCTCACGGCTCCTTGCCATGGGGATTGCGTCCCACATGGCCTTGGGGCAGGAACGCGGCCCGAGGTGCTGCCAGGCCTTGGAAGAGATCGGCGGTGATGCGTACCTGACCGTCGGCATGAATTTCATTGACCCGCTGCCCATGGCTCTGAAGCGGTGCACAGATCTCTGCGGTGCGGTCTTGGGCTGCGGGATCACCCTTATCATCATGGCGGTGTTCGGGCCCATGATCCGGAGGGAGTCCCCCGGGCCGATCTTGTATGCCAGCACCCGCATCGGCCGGAACGGCCGGAAATTCCGAATGTATAAGCTGCGTACCATGTACCTGGACGCGGAGGAGCGGAAATCGGAGCTCTCTGCGGACAACCGGGTGAAGGACGGCATGATGTTCAAGCTGGATTTCGACCCTCGGGTCATCGGCAATCGGATTCTGCCGGACGGCAGGAGGAAAACCGGCATCGGGCAGTTCCTGCGGGACACGAGCCTGGATGAATTCCCCCAGATGATCAACATCCTGCGGGGGGACATGAGCCTGGTGGGCACCCGGCCGCCGACACCGGATGAGTGGGAGAAATACCAGCCCCATCACCGGGCCCGCATGGCCTTCCGCCCGGGGCTCACGGGCATGTGGCAGGCAAACGGCCGGAGCAACATCACGGATTTTGAAGAGGTGGTGCGGCTGGATACGGAGTATATCCGCCGCTGGAGCTTGGGGCTGGACATTCGGATCCTGGCGAAAACCATCCGCAACGTGCTCAAAAAAGACGGCGCCATGTGAGGGAGAAACAGATGATAAATAAAGCAATTGATTTAAAATACACCGTGTTAATGTCGGTATACCATAAAGAAAAGCCGGAATATCTGCGCACGAGCGTAAACAGTATGCTGAATCAGACTGTGCCGCCGGACGAATTTATCATTGTGAAGGATGGGCCCCTTTCCCCGGGGCTGGATGAAGTGATCGACGAATTTGTCAGCGAGCATCCCGGCTTGTTTACGGTAATCACGAACGAAGTTAATCTGGGCTTAGGCCCGTCTCTTGCAAAGGGGGTAGCCGCATCCGGAAATGAACT
Organism: bacterium; assembly: GCA_963641615.1. GTDB lineage: Bacteria > Bacillota > Clostridia > Oscillospirales > Oscillospiraceae > Faecousia. The sequence goes on from CAVIFH010000208.1 coordinate 1,856, forward strand.
GATTGCCAGAATGGATTCGGATGATTATTCTGCGGCGGACAGATGCGAAAAGCAGTTGGCAAAATTTATGGAAAATCCCCAATTAGGCATCGTCGGGTCATATGGGGCGGAGTTTATAGAGAGTGTGGATCATATTGTATCCGTTCACAAATTACCGGCAGAAAATCAGGAAATTGAGAAAATGATGCATCGCCGGTGCGCAATTCTGCATCCGACAGTCATCTTCAGAAAAAGTGCCGTACTGAAAAGCGGAAATTATCACCCTGTTCTGCTCTATGAGGACTATGACCTTTTCTCAAGAATGGTACTGGAGCAGCATATCATAAGCTGCAATATCCCTGAGCCGCTGTATTTTGTGCGGACAAGCAGTGATTTCTTTAAGCGCCGCGGCGGCATCCGATACGCGAAGACGGCTCTGCGGTTTAAATGGCGCCAGTATAAAAAGGGGTACATGACAATGGAAGATTTCTGCATCAGCGGTCTGGGGCAGGCTTTTGTCTGCATTTTGCCGAATGCATTCAGAAAGGCCTTTTACCTGAAATTTTTACGGGGGTGACTTAAGTCAGGTATGAATACAGCTGAGCCAATTCGCGTGCTGCATGTCGTTTCCATACTGGATGCCGGCGGGATGGAGAACCTCATCATGAACATATACCGGATGGCGGATAGATCCAGAGTGCAGTTTGACTTCCTGGTTCATCATGCCGCAATCGGTTTATATGAAGAGGAAATCCGGAAAATGGGCGGAAAAGTATATCACTTCACGGTGATGGATGATAAAAATATTTTCAAATACATTTCTGAACTGGAGCATTTTTTTCGCGTACACAGGGAATACAGGATTATCCACGGGCATTTCAGCAGCCTGGCAGTATTCTACCTTGGGGCGGCAAAACGGCATGGCTGCCCATGGAGAATTATGCACAGTCATCGCGCAGGCTTTTTGCATACTCCAAAGGGAATCGTGAAGCACTGTTTATCGCGCCTGGCAAAGGCAAATGCAAACATTCGTCTGGCCTGCTCCGAGGAGGCCGGAAAATATATGTATGGGGTGGATCCTTTCGAAGTCATTCCAAACGGGATTGATCCGAATCGTTTCGCTTTTCGCCCGGAAGATCGTGAAGGAGTCAGAAAACAATTGGGCATTCGCGATGAATACCTGATCGGGCATATCGGCAGATTCAATCTGCAGAAAAATCACAGATACCTTTTGCAGATATTCAAGGAGGTGCACAGGCAGCTTCCCAATGCCAGGCTGCTGCTGCTTGGCGGCGGTGAGCTTTTTGAGAAAATTAAGAAGGACGCCGAGGAGCTTGGCATCAGCGAATATGTCATCTTTGCAGGCGTCCATAAGGATATTGAAAATTACTATCAGGCAATGGATGTATTCGTTCTTCCGTCACTGTTTGAGGGACTGCCGGTGACAGGAATTGAGGCACAGTATTCCGGACTGCCGTGCCTTTTTTCTGATACGATCACCCGGGAGGTTCAGATTACGCAGAGAGTGAAATTTCTGAAAATCGGGGAAGAAAATTTAAGCCTCTGGGTCAGTGCGCTGGCAGAGCAAGGTGCCAAACCGGAGGAGAGAAGAGTACAGCTGAATTCCACTCAGTTTGATATCCGCTCTGTGACAAAATCGATGGAAAACAGATACCTGAAGCTATGGGAACAAGGTGCGTGAACAGAATATGGATAAACCTCAGGTGTTGATTTTTTTCCCGGAAAGCCTGCTCAGTCCGGTAGGCGGTCCTGCCGGGTACCTGTATAACCTGAAGCGAGGACTGAAGGACCTGCAGGAAAAATCGGAGCTTGCCGCGGATATTTCTTTTTATGAGGATGCGCCCAAAGAGCTGCGGGATACCGTAAAATTTAAGGATAAAATTCCAAAACGCCTCCGGGATTTTCGCCGCGCGGCAAATGACATTGTCTACAGGTGGAAGGCCTATCCGGAGGATCATAAGCTGTATCGATATGATGTTATTCACTTTCATTCCACCGATGCGATGTATCTTTCCAGAAAGACACTGGATAAGTACAAGGGAAAGGTGATCTTGACATCCCATTCTCCCTGTGTATTCTATAAGGAAAAGCTGTCCGCACTGAATCCCTTTGACTACAGGGTGTTAAAAAAGTGGGTTGAGGGAATTGAATGCGCGGATGAATATGCATTTAAACGGGCGGACTACATCATCTTTCCCTGCGTGGAGGCAGAGGAACCGTATTACCATACGTGGGATAAATATGCCGCACTGCGAGATGCGCGGAAATACCGCTATGTTCCAACGGGAATTATTCAATGCACAGCGAAAGTCCCCCGTGAGGAAATAAGAAAAAAATACGGCATCCCGGAGAATGCCTTCGTGGTCAGCTATGTCG
>CAVIFH010000209.1:0-4224 GCA_963641615.1 bacterium
ATATACGCCATAGGAACGGCAAGCACATCCCCATAGGCGGCGCTGCTCAGCATCTCAGAGGCATCCGAAAGGGAAAAGGTATAGCCGCAGGAGCCGTCCTTGCTATCTGATGCTTCAACAGCGTCAATGTGCAGTGCATCGTAAATTTCCTGAAGATTCAGATCCTCCGGCATTTCCGGAAGATACTTCCGGGAAATTTCCACGCTTGAGGCACAATCTCCCCATGCTTCAATAATCTGGGAGATGATTCCATCCATATCATAGCCGCTGCCGGGGTGACCGACGGTTAATACAAGTGTCTGGCATGCTGTGGATTCGTCAAAATTAACCGCGTCCAAAGCAGGCTGGTCCCCCTCCAGGCAGTAACCGGAGGGCACATATTCGCCGACAATTTCATCTAGAACGGAGGAAACCATGCTGCGGATATAGTCCGTATCCAGAGACAGATTTTGCGTAAGGGCAATGTCTACGGAATCGTCTTCGGACCGGAGATATTCAGAGTGCCGCTGCACGGCATTTCCGGTTCGGCCATAGGCATAGGCAGTGCTGACGGCACCGGAGAAATCCAGCTCCGGATGCAATTTCTCCGATGAGAGAAGAAGCTCATATTTTCCGATGACAATGGTGATATCCCGATCATAGTAATCTGAGCTGATTCCTGAGGAAATCGCGCTGAGGGCTTCCTTCTGCGTCATGCCGCCTACGTCAATACCGGCCACATGGACGTTCTCCAGAATCTTCCCGCCGTAGGGGTCGGCATTTCCCATGACTACGATAACCGCGGCAATCCCAATTGCCAGCAGAAGCGCGGCCAGAAGCAGAAAAACGCGTACTTTGCTCTTTCCCTTTCCGGGCAAGTGAGCCTCCGCTGAATTTTGGGCGTCTTTTTCCGGCTCACGATGCTTCGGTATGTCCGGTTTTTCAGCGGATGCCTGAAAGCGGGGCTTTTGGGGCTCGGGGCGTTCCGGCTTTGCCGGAGGCTTCAAAACATCCTCTTTGCCAAAATCAAGATCGATATTGATATCCTCAGGGAATTCTTTTTTCAGGTCTTCGAGAAACTCATCAAGAATTACATCATCCGACACATCCGCATGATCGGACTTCGGAAGGTTAAGAAAATCATCAGCCATAGGGCAGTGCCTCCTTTATGGGCTATTATAGCACAGGTAAAGGAAATAACAATATTTTCTCATCCCGCATTCTGCCGTGGAAAGAACGTCCCGTACTGTTCAATAAACACCTTGCTCTGCTTCAGACTGTCTACACCGGAGGCAAGCTTCAGCTGCAGTGTCGGCTCCTTTGCATTCGCGAGGAAAACAACGCGGGACTTATAGTCCGGTGTAGCACACAGCGCGCTGACGGCTTCAAAATTCAGATTGGTCATAACAAAAAGAACATTCCCCGCCTTCTGACGAATATCCTTGATTCCCAGCGCCCGGGCTTTGGAGCGAAGAAGAGCAATGTCAATCAGGTTCAGCACACCCTTCGGCGGCTCCCCGTAGCGGTCTACAATTTCATCCAGCAAATCGTCGGCGTCCTCCTGGGTGCGTATGGCAGCCATGCGGCGGTACAGATCCATTCGTTCTTCGCCCCGGGAAATGTAGTCCTGCTCTATGTTGGCGGTTACGTTCAGGTCGGCGGTGCACTCCGGCTCCTTTGGCGCGTCACCCCGCTCTTCCAGCACAGCCTCATCCAGAAGCTTCAGGTACATATCATAGCCGACACTCATCATGTGGCCGGACTGCTCAGAGCCGAGCAGATTTCCGGCGCCTCGGATTTCCAGGTCACGCATGGCAATCTTAAATCCGGAGCCGAACTCCGCGAAATCGCGGATGGCCGAAAGGCGTTTTTCTGCGATTTCAGTCAGGCTCTTATCCGGACGATACGTAAAATAGGCATATGCGTGGCGGGGAGAGCGTCCTACACGTCCCCGGAGCTGGTGCAGCTGAGACAGGCCGAACCGGTCGGCATTCTCAATGATCAGAGTGTTGGCATTGGGAATATCCAGTCCGGTTTCGATAATGGTCGTGCACACCAGAACCTGCACATCACCATCAGCCATGGCCTGCATCACATCTCCGAGGGCATCCTCGGTCATCTGCCCGTGGGCAACGGCAACGCTGAGGCCGGGAATGCGGCGCCGCAGCGCACCGGCACACTGGTCGATGGTTTCGGTGCGGTTGTGCAGATAGTACACCTGACCGCCGCGGTTTACTTCCCGACGGATCGCGTCGTCGATGATGGCGGTATTGTATTCCATGACAAATGTCTGCACAGGGTAGCGGTCGGAGGGAGGCTCCTCAATGGTGGACATATCCCGGATGCCGGACAGCGCCATATTCAGAGTACGGGGAATCGGGGTAGCCGAAAGGGTCAGCACGTCAACGCCCTTGGAAATTTCCTTCAGCCGCTCCTTGTGGCTTACACCGAAACGCTGCTCCTCGTCCACAACCAGAAGGCCCAAGTCCTTGAATTCCACGCTTTTCTGCAGCAGCTTATGGGTGCCGATAATGACGTCCACACTTCCGCTTCGTACATCCTGGAGGGTTTTGCTCTGCTGCTTTGGGGAGCGGAAGCGGCTTAATACATCAATGGTGACCGGGAAGCCGCGGAAGCGGGAAATTGCGGTCTGGTAATGCTGCTGAGCCAAAACGGTGGTTGGAACCAGAATTGCAGCCTGCTTTCCGTCCATCACGCATTTCATCACCGCCCGGAGGGCGACCTCCGTTTTCCCGAAGCCAACATCGCCGCAGAGAAGGCGATCCATTGGAACAGGGGACTCCATATCATGCTTGATGTCGGCAATGCAGCGCAGCTGGTCATCGGTTTCCGGATAGGGGAAATTATCCTCGAATTCCTTCTGCCATGGGGCATCCGCTGAGAAAGCAAAGCCGGATTGCCGTTTTCTGGCGGCATAGAGCTGAATCAGTTCCCCAGCCATGTCCTTGGCGGCCTTTCGGGCCTTCGCCTTTGTCTTCTGCCATGCGTCCGAGCCGATTTTATTCAGACGGATATTTGCATCCTCTCCGCCGCCGATGTATTTGCTGACCAGATCCAGCTGCGTGGCGGGGACGAAGAGGGTATCGGTCCCCTGATAGGCAATTTTGATATAGTCTTTTACGGCTCCGTCTACCTTTATCTGCTCCATGCCGATAAAACGGCCGATGCCGTAGTTTTCATGCACCACGAGATCTCCGGGGGAAAGGTCGGTAAAGGAGCTGAGCTTCTGTCGGTTGGTTGCGCCGGTTTTTTTCGCTTTTTTCTTGGGCTCTCCCTTGGATAAAATCTGCCCTTCTGTCAAAACCGCAAGCTTGGACAGGGGATATTCCATGCCATAGGGGAGATTGCCCTCGCTGAGCAAAATCTGCTCCGGCTTCGGAAGCATGTTCAGAGGAATGCACAGGAAGCTGCCGATTCCTTTTTCACGGAGCATCTGCTGCAGAAGCTCCGCACGGTGGCGGGTGCCGCAGAGCACCAGTGTCCCAAAGGACATTTTCTGGTAGTGTGTGAGGTCGTTTACAACCGTGTCCATGTTGCCGCCGTAACCGGGAAGCTGCTTGGCAGTGACAGGGAGAAGCTGCTTTGGCGGACATTCGTCCGGGTAGGCGCTTCCGCCGAAGGCATCGAAGTACGCCGCAGTTTTCCCGGAAAGGCAGCGGCAGAAGTCCTCCCACTGCAGGGAGAAGTCACACAGCTCTCCGACAACCTGCCCGGACTGGAGAAGACTGTCGAGCTGCATGCCAAGCTCCTCTGTGCGGGATTTGGCGGTTCGCTGCAGACTGCTGTGATCACATAGAATGAAAACGGAATTTCCGGGAGCGTAGTCAAGAGCCGTGGTAAATTCCGGATAAATCAGCGACATATACCGGTCAGAGGCGGCAAGACTTACGCCGTTCTCATATTTTTCCAAATCCTTTGAGAGAGTTGCGATCAGCGGCTCATTGATGCTTTTGCGCCTGCGCTGGCGTGAAATCAGGCTTCGGATGTCACCGCACAGGCCGTCAATTCCACCCGCATGGCACTGCGGAAGGGTTTCACAGGCAGGCAGGACAAGGCAGCTTTCAATGTTTTCCTCCCGGCGCTGAGTATCGGCATTGAAAAATCCCATGGTGTCCAGCTCGTCACCGAAAAATTCAGCCCGCACGGGCTTTTTGTAAGCAGGGGAGAAGACATCCAGAATGCCGCCCCGGACGGCGAACTGCCCCACGCCCTCTACCATATCAC
>CAVIFH010000210.1:0-4221 GCA_963641615.1 bacterium
GCCCGACATTTTCCCAAGATAAGCCGCCGTTTCCGCAGCCAAGGGGCGGGAATGCAATCGATGTGATACCAAGGTCATGATAGTTATTGCGAAACCAATGCAATCCATCGGCAATATAGGCAAATTTGGAGGGAGAACGCCAGTGATCTTTCGTTGGGAAAAGGAGGACGGATGCGCCTGTCAAATCGCGATAAAGGTAGGGGCAGCCAGGCTTGACGCAACCGTTTTGGCATAGCATTTGATACTCTTCAAACATGTGCGGATATTTATTTTTGAATTCTAAAGCGATGCCTTTTCCCATAATACCGACACAATTCACGGTATTCACCAAGGTACTGCATTTGCTGTCAAAAAGGTTTCCTAGCAAGATTTTCATGAATCGTCCTCCTTTCTGAAGAATACTCTGGGTCTGATCACAATTTCTTTCTGAAATCCTTGAGCTTGCAAGGCTTCTTTGGCTTGCTCGCTGACTGTAATGGCGCCTATGATGTACTCATAGGGAATTGCATCAGGCACAAGAATTTCAGCGCATTTAATACGCTTTTTTCGCTGCTGATCCAACCAATCTTCACTTGTCCACCATTCACAGTAGACAGTTACAAAATCAAGCTTTTGAATGCCATCTGCCGGAGCATAAAAACGGCTATACCTGCTTGCAGCGTTTCCATCCGACACGATGACGCCAGGCAAGTCAAGGATGGTTGCTGCGACAGCCAAAACGCATAGATTTTCTGCGTCCTGCTGCCGTTTGTACATCATGGGGTTGCGCGGATCAAAATAAGCATTGGCATAAGAATGAAGCGGTTTGCCGTTAGGAATGCAAACATCTGATCTTTTGCTTTGAACATCTTGCATGGCAATTGACTCATGCTGTAAGGCTTCAGCACGCTGGTACGAAAGAATCCCATGCGCAATCACAGAGGGAACGTTACTGATAGGTTGGATATTATAGACGCTTTTACGGTGCGTCCTATCAAAAAGAAGCTTGCTCGGAGTCGCCATTTGAATTCCCCCCTATCTGCCCCTTATTATAACTGCCTCACGATCAAATGTCAAAAAAGAAACGGTGTTGGGGCATAATCTGGTCTACGAAAAAAGCAGAGCCCCGGAGCATCTTCCAGGGCTCTGCATTAGTCTGCAATCCGATAGATTTTATCCAGCGCATGATCCCGCACCCGCTTGAGGCTGTCTTTGCTGCAATATGCTCCAAATTCCTCTTGATAGAGCCGGACCGTATCCCGCCAGGAAAGGCCGTCCATGACGTTGTGCCGGATGATCCACTCTTCCTTGGTGGTCAGCCCGCACAGCCAGGCTTCCACGTACTCGATGCGGTTTTTCATTCGGTTGGCCTGTTCCGTGGCCTGATCCAGCCGCCGCTTGTAGGGCTTGACGTACTCTGGATAATCCTCGTCCGCAAACTTGACCGCGATCCTCTCGGTGGGCTTCCCAATGCCGGGGGCATGAGGCATCCCGCTCAGATCCTGGCCGCCTGGGCTGGCCTCCACCTGAATGGCATAGTTCTTGGCCGCCTCAAATTTCCGTGTCATCTCCTGCACAAGCTTGGTCAGATGAAGGTACCGCCCTTTATCCTCCAAATAGCTTGCCAGCATTGCATTGACTTCCTCCGGCTTCATTCTGCCCCTCCTAGTTAGTCTTCTTTCTGCTGTGTTGCCTTCAGCACCTCTTGATAGAGGCGCGGCCTGATCTGCCCCCGTGCCAGCTCGGCCGCCATGATTTCCATTACCCGGCCGATCTGCCTGCGAAGGGTCTGCTCGGTGACCTCGGCTTGCAGAGCCTTGGTGTAGACCCTGCATCGCCGTTCTGCTTCCCGTTGTTTGGTGGGGATCAGCCCGGGGGTGTGGAGCATCTCCACCGCGCTGTCCCGATGCCGCTCCAGCCATCGAATATAGCCCCAATCCAGATCCAGCTCCGAAGGGATCTGATCAGAAGAAACGTTGTTGTCCGATTCCGTCATGTTGTGCACCTCCTTTGCTACTCTGTTTTGTCCTCCACATTACCAAACGGCAGCTTCATGTCCAGTTTCAGCCCGACGCGATCCCAAACCTTGTTGACCGCATCATCATCAGACAGAATATGGGATGCCACCAATTCATCTGCCCGCTTTACCAGCCGCTTGGAACGTGTGAATCCGAATCCATAAAGTTCATTGGCGGCCAGGATAAAGGCCGCATAGACCTTGGTGTAGGTGTTGCGGATGCCTTCCATCTCGCCTGCTTCAAAACCCACCACATAGTTGTGTTCCAGCTCCTTCATGGTGATGCCGTTCTTTGCCATTCGTGTCAGGAGCTCTTGCTTTGTTCCTCTGAGGACTTTGGGATTCCGATTTTCCCGTTCTTCCTTCCGCCGCTGTGCCCGGTTCATGGCTTGCTTCTTGTTCATGTCGTGCTTGCTCCCTTTCCGTTACTGTTTCTTTTGGCTTTCCAGGCAGCGATCCCGCCAGCGCGCTCTTTTTTCAAACTGGCGCAGACGGCTTCCCGTTACGCCCAGCACCGCAGCGGCATTCTGCACGTCGTCATACTCTTCGCAGACGGCTTCCCATGCCTCTTCTTTGGTCACCGGCGTGGGGTTGGTGCCGTCCAGGATGCGCGCATACTTGCAGGCCGCCTGTGCCAATTCAGAGGCTTCCTCGGACAGCTGCATGCACCGTGCAGAGGTGCTGACCCTCTGCCTGATCTGCTCAATCAGGTCAGACAGATCCGCATTGCCATTGGCCGCATCCCGAATGGTCGGCGCCATGCGAATCATGCTGTCAAAGATTTGCCCGGCATCGTTGTAGTTCCGCATGGTGCTGGGCTGGGTCGTGGCTTCCAGGTCAGCCATGACGTCATCCAGCTTCTTCAGCAGAGCATCTGCATCAATCAGTCGCATGATTATCATTCCTCCATCTTTCTTCTCGGTTTCCCGCAGGGCTTCATCTCCGGGCAGGGCTTCCCGGCCATGCACGGTGCCCCTGCACCCTCAAACAGCTCCGGTGCTTCCCTTTGGCAGATCATCAGCATGATGTCCGCCAGATTGCGGATCTCCCATTGGGCACGGTTGCAGCACCGCAGGGAGAAGAAATGCCGCAGTTCCCGCACGTTCATAGTTAGGATCAGGGTCGTGGCGATGCCCGCAGGGAGGATGTACCGCGCGTCTTCCTCCGGCACACCCTGCTCGATCAGGCAGGCGTAGGCTTCCCGCAGCATCTTGTCCGCGGAAAGGTAGCAAGTGGCCGCATCCAGATTGTGCTCAATCGTCTCGGGAATGACAATCCTCTGCTCTGTCTGGTTCACATACCGCTGGCTCTCCACAGAGAAGGATGCGATCCTGTGCCGGGTCAGCTGTGCCAACAACACACGGCTCACGCCGGACACGCGGAACGTAAAGCTCACATGCTCCAGCACCGAATCATGGCCGGATTCCAGCGCTACCTTCAGCCCGTGGCGGCTCTTCCCTTTGCCAACACACACGCCTGCCGCGGCGGCTGGAAGATCTGCAACGTCTTCCAGCGCATCCACCACAGGCCGCGTCATTCCGATCAGTTCAACATCCATGCATCGATATCTCCATTTCATCGTTTGCTTTCTCCTTGCTGATCCACGCTCACCATGAACACCACACGGCCATCCTCACTGTAGATTTGAGCTATCTCACAGCCCAGCACAAACGGGTGAAGAATCAGCTTCAGCGTGCCTACCACGCCGGTAACCTCTTGCTCTTCTTCGCAACAGCTGGAAAACAGGTTGATGCTCACATGATCCGTGGGATCCATGACGTCCAGCACGGTGCCCAACTTTATCATTCTCCGTCCCTCCCTGCACTGTTCAGCAGACACATAACCACCAGCACACCCAGCACAATAATCAGCGTTCCGAATAGCTCACTCATCGCTTTCACCGTCCCAATCAGTCGCCCAGGGTCTCACCAAACGCTTGATCGCTTCTTTCTGCTCTTCGGTCAGATCATCCGGTGCCAGGCCGCACAGAAGCTCGCTACACCGCTTGTTTTCTTCTTTCTCGCACTGATAACGGAGCTTTGTATCACGATAATCGTCTTCTAACTCCAGCGCGTCCTCGATTATTTGCAATAGATCATCGCACACAGAAGATTCACCTTTCCAGACGGACGTTTTCATGGTCTGGATCTCTCCGTTGTAGATTGCCGTTCGCAGAAGCATCAGCGTCCGCAGGGCTGAGCTGGAAATCAGCTCATGATCATTCT
>CAVIFH010000211.1:0-4221 GCA_963641615.1 bacterium
ATTAAATGCAATACTCTTTATCTGTGGGGTTGCATTTACTTTGGCAATTGAGGCGACGTACAATTATTGTGTTTCACGACAGATAACGCTTGCAGTTTTCGACCGCTTGTGGTACACTGTATGCGGGTGGAAATTCTTGGAAAAGGGCTTTTATCTCCGTGTAATTTCAAGTTTTCCAACATTTTAAATCGAATACGCTGTGCTGTGTCTCGTACCGGGCTTTTGATGAAAAAGTGGTACGGTGATGAGGGAAGCCGGTGAGAACCCGGTTACAGGGGAGGGTTGCTTCTCCCCTGCTGTATGCACATGAGCGCGAAATTTCGCAGCGAAAGCGGGCCATTGGCGGCGGAAGCCGCTGAGAAGGTAGAGATTTCGGGCGCGGGGGGGCTTTGCCCCCGGGAATGTGCGAGTCAGAAGACCTACTCACGCAAAATAGAACCCTGTGCTCTTATGGGGGAAGCAATCCCCCCTTCGTGCAGACCAACCGGCGACAGACTCCCCCCGGCAGATACCGGGGGCGGAATGCGCCGGTTTTTTCTGCCGCGGCAAACCGAGCCGGAAAGGAGGCTTCGCGCAAGGAGTGGCCACACAACGTATTCACGCAAACAAAAAAACCATCAATAAAAAAGGAGGTATTCTCTTGAAGAAAACTTGGTTACCGCGCAGACTCAGGTGCCTTGCCGTCTGCATGGTAACGATCTGCCTGCTGCTGAGCGCGCTGGCGCCTGCAGCATCGGCGACAAGTTCGACCCCTGTAACCAAGCACATCTACTTCTCCCTTTCCAAGGACGGCCAGCCGCTGCTGACCAAGGTTCCCATCGACGTCCCCTACTTCCCGCTTGAGAACTACGGCCTGGAGGAATTCAACCGCTATGTCGCCGCACCCTTTGAGGAGGGCGGCCAGTACTTGGGCACCAGCGAGGAAGACCTCGTTCAGGCTCCCACTGTGCTGCATGCACTGCTGAAGGCGCACGAGCGCATTTGGGGATCGGCATTCAACAGCGGCAGCATGTCGGAATATTTCACCGTCTCCGGCAGCGCGACGAGCATGTTCATCACATCGCTGTTCAAGGATGTAACCTACAATCTGATGTACTTCGTCGATCATTCCTATCCGCTGATGGCCCCGAACTGGGGCGCCACCGCCGACTATATTCTGTTGGAAGATGGCATGACCATCGAGTTTGGCATCTTTTCGGATATAGAATTCTACTCCCGCGGCGCGTTCCTGCTGTTTGACCAGGATGATTACTACCTGACGCCGACCTCTACCCGCGAGGTACACGTCTACCGCACACCCACCGTGCCGGATGAGAGCGGTGGAACCGCGCCCACCACGGGGGAAGAGGATGCCTATTTCGAGATTTATAAAATCTCCGGAACCGGCATGGGCGTATTGGATTCTGAATCTGAGGGCGGCGGCTGCTGGGAATACGTTGGTAATCCTACGGTTACGCCTACGGACTCCACCGGCGCAGCGACCATTGACCTGAGCAGCTGCAATCTGCAGGTAGGTCAGACCTACGTTCTTGCTGCCTTTGGCGATGCAACCTGCGAAGTGCCCGCGTATTCCACGCTGCACATCGTAAATGAAATTCCCACGCTGAGCAGCATTTCGCTGTCTGCCTATGGCACGGCGGATGATCCCACCATCCTCTATCCTTCGCAGACGCTGCAGCTTGAGCCTGTGATTCTGGCTGAGAATGCGGACTGCACGCTGACCTGGGCCAGCAGCAACACCGATGCGCTGCGCATCACACCCAAGGGCTTCATTACTGCGCAGAACGTAAGCACCACCACGGACGTTACCGTTACCTGCACGGCCACCTCCGGCAGCACGACGGTTTCGGATAGCTGCGTCGTTCGCATTCTGGCCGGCATTCCGGTGACTAATGTTGCGCTGAATCACAACTACGTTGAAATGAGCCTGAATGGCACCTGCCAGTTGAGCGCGACCATCACGCCCTCGAATGCCAGCAGCACCGTTGTAGACTGGACGAGCACGAACTACAACAATGTTCATGTAAACCATCTGGGTTTGGTTACTGCCAAGGCTAACGGCGTTGAAACGATTACCGCTGAAAGCGCGATGAGCACAACCACACATCCCCTGAAGGACACCTGTCGTGTGGCAGTGGGCGGTAAGTTCGGCGATGCAAACGGCGATGGAGTCGTCAATGCAGCAGACATTTCAGCCGTAGAACAGATGATCGAGGATGAAGTTACGGGTGGAACTTACTTTGCCTACGTTGACATGGATGGCAATGGTGTGCTGACCAGCAACGATGTTTCTTTGATTCAGCAGATCATTGACGAAGAACTCGTTCCTTATGTGCAGCAGTAAAAGGAGGTATTGACAACACATGCGCATCATGAAAAAAGTAACGCTTCTGTTCGTTGTACTCGCGCTGTTTGTCGGCGTGATGCCTACATTCGCGAGTGCGGAGGATAATACCAGACCAATCATTACCTTCTCTCAGGAAGACCCCGATGGAGTATATGATGTTGGCGATACCTTCGCTGTGAACGTATCGATTACGAATAATACCGGCTTCAATAATTTCACCTTCCGTCTGGCGTTTGATACAAACACTTTTAAACTTTTATCCACTGAACCTGTTGGTAATACAAGCTCTTGGACTTCTTTTAAGACTACTGCAAAACTGAAGTTCTATGGAGCGACTGGTACTACTGGGATAGTTACCGATGACTGTGTATTTGCGAAATTGACATTCGAGGTTTTGTCAAAAGAAAGCGACAGTTTTAGCATAGGTCTCAATACTTCCGAGTATGGATGCCGCGACATAGGTCTCAATACTTCAGGTGGAATTAGTTATGAACTTGCTGACTCGGATGTTGTTCCCTGCACGGTGAACGTTGGTACTTCCAGTTCCGTCTCCGTTGAGAGTGTTGCTCTGGATCAGCAGACTCTCACCCTGACCGCAGGCGACACCGCGACGCTGACCGCTACGGTGCTCCCCGAGGACGCCACCAATCAGAACGTGACCTGGGCTTCTGACAATGAGGAAGTCGCAAAGGTTGAAAATGGCGTTGTGACCGCAGTGGCTGGCGGTACGGCAAACATCACCGTGACCACCGAGGACGGCGAAAAGACCGCGACCTGCGAAGTGACCGTGAATGCGAAGCAGCCTGATGTGCCCGATGTCCCCGAGGTCAAGACCGGCTACACCATGAGCCTGCCCGCCGGCACGACGCCCGTTCAGCCGGGCGAGAGCGTACAGGTGGACGTGACCGTCGGTGTGGGCACCGAGGAGACCGAGACCGCCTACAACGCGGTGGACATGACCATCACCTACGACGCGGAGAAGCTCACCTTTGAGAAGGACAGCTCTGCGCTGCCGGAGGGAAGCAGCGTGACCGACGCGAACGGCGCCATCAGCCTGAAGCGCTTCGGCGGCGACCTGATGGTAAACGAGGATAAGTTCACCCTGGTCTTCACGGCAAACGAAGCCGCAGGCGGCGACGCGGCCATCACCGTCACCAGCGCCTTTGTAGACAAGAAGGAGCTGGCCGGCAACGACGCTCCCGCGGCGACGATCGTGAACGCCACCCACACCGTCCGCATCGAGAGCGGCTATCAGGTGACCTTCGTCACCACCCCCGCAAACCTGAGCGAGGTCACGGGTGCTGCGACTGCCCAGGCAGGCCAGGCCTACACCTTCACCCTGGAGCCACTGGCGAACTACGACTACGCCGTGACCGCCACGGTGGACGGCAATGAAGTGCCCTGCACGCTGGACGGAACGACCTACACCATCCCCGCCGCAAGCGTGACCGGCGACATCACCGTCACCGTCATCAGAACTGCCAAGCAGTACACCGTGACACTGGACGGCACCGGCAAGGACGACGCAAAGCTCTCTGCTGAGCAGGCGACCTACGGCACGGACTACACCTTCACCGTTACCAAGGAGACGGGCTACACCTACACCGTTTCCGCCAAGGTGGGCGATGAAACCTTGAACCTGACTTCCACCAACGAGGGCAACGTGTATACCTACACCATCCCCGGCGATAAGATCACCGGCGATGTGTCCGTGACCGTTACCAAGACGAAGGATACCCCGCCGGTGCCGAGCACCTTCGATGTGACCTGGGACGGCAACGCGCTGGACGATGTTCCCACGAAGGCAGACAAGGCCAACCAGGGCGAAGACTTCACCTTCACCGTGAACACGCAGGACGGCTACACCTATGAGG
>CAVIFH010000212.1:0-4210 GCA_963641615.1 bacterium
CTATTGAGTGAGAAAAGAGATACATACTTCCAAAGGCTGCCCTGTACGGGGCAGCTTTTTTGCGCACAAATTCAAAAATGCGCAAATTTGCGTATTTGAACGGCTTCTCTGAAATTCGGAAGAACCGACTTTTTCCGCCATAGTTTTTGCATGGAGATTTCGTTAAGATTAAAAATATCCCAGAGCAATACAAAACAGGAAGGAACTGTTATTATGAATGCCTCGGAAGTGTTAAAAGGATTTGCCATGAAGCAAGTTTACGGTTATCTGGATAAGGATCCGGATACCAATATCCCTAAGCTGCTGGATATGCTGGAGAAGTACGACAAGAGTGGTCAGGCCATTACCTCGCAGGTCGAAGGAATTCGTGCTGCACTGGCAGATCCGAACAATAACTGGTCGAAGCTGGTAAAGAGTCTGTGGACAGATGTCGATGATGGCCAGCGGAAGAAGCTGGTGGAGGCAGTTGCCATCAATGGTACGCTTATTGGTACGCCAGCCACTATGAAAATGCAGGACAAGTATCAGTGCAATGTTCCTTGGGCAATTCTGATGGATCCTACTTCCGCCTGCAATCTCCACTGTACCGGCTGCTGGGCGGCAGAGTATGGCAATAAGCTGAACCTGACCTTTGAGCAGTTGGATGATGTGATTCGGCAGGGCAAGGAACTGGGAACCTATGTTTACATCTACTCCGGCGGTGAGCCGCTGGTACGCAAGGCCGATCTGATCCGCCTTTGCGAGAAGCACAGCGACTGCGCATTCCTCGCGTTCACCAATGGCACGCTGATCGACGACGCCTTTGCCGACGAGATGCTGCGGGTCAAAAACTTTGTCCCGGCCATCAGCATCGAGGGCTTCGAGGAAGCCACCGACTTCCGCCGCGGCAATGGCACTTATCAGAAAGTCATTGAGGCCATGAAGCGACTGAAAGCCCGCAAGCTGCTGTTCGGCATTTCCTGCTGCTACACCAGCAAGAATGTGGAGGTCATCGGCAGCGAGGAATACTTTGACTCCATGATCGACATGGGTGCGAAATTTGCGTGGTTGTTCACCTATATGCCCATCGGCGCAGCGGCTGTGCCTGAGCTGATCGCCACGGCGGAACAGCGCAAGTTCATGTACGACCAGATCCACAAGTTCCGTAAGACCAAGCCACTGTTCACCATGGACTTCTGGAACGACGGCGACGCTGTTGGCGGTTGTATTGCTGGCGGGCGCGGCTACTGTCATATTAACGCCAACGGTGATATGGAGCCGTGTGCGTTCATTCATTATTCCGACTCCAACATCAAGGAAAAGACGCTGCTGGAGTGCTACCAGTCTCCGCTGTTTATGGCTTATCGCCGCAATCAGCCTTTCAATGAAAATATGCTGCGCCCCTGTCCTGTGCTGGATAACCCCGGCCGCCTGACACAGATGGTAGACGAATCTGGCGCACATTCCACCGATCTGCAAAGCCCGGAACGTGCCTGCGACTACTGCAACCGCTGTGTACCCGCTGCCGAGAAGTGGGCTCCGGTCGCGGATGAGCTTTGGAATTCGCTTCCCAATAAGAGAGGTACGCAGCTTACCGGCAAAATGGCAAAGAAGTCTTAATTAGGAGGCGATACTGTGGATAAGATGCTGTTCACATCGGAATCCGTGACCTGCGGCCATCCGGACAAGGTCTGCGATCAGGTGGCGGACAAGATTTTGGACGAACTGCTGGCACAGGATCCCTATTCCCGTGTTGCCTGTGAGGTGACCTGCGCCGAAAACCAGATGCACATTTTCGGTGAGATTACCAGCGAAGCCAAGGTCAACTATCGTGCTGTTGCGCAGCAGGTCATTGCCGAAATCGGCTATACGAAGCCGGGACGCGGCTTTGATGCAGATACCTGCGCCATTACAGTAGATCTGCATCACCAATCTCCCGACATTGCACGGGGCATCACCCGCAGCCGGGAGGCGGATCAACTGGATGCCGGTGCAGGTGACCAGGGCATGATGTTTGGCTATGCCTGCAAGCAGACAAAGACCCTGATGCCGCTGCCCATTGAGCTGGCGCATGAACTGGCCAAGCGGCTGGAAACGGTACGCCGAACCGGCGAATTGCCGTTTCTGCTGCCGGACGGGAAATCGCAGGTGACTGTGGAGTATGACGGAGATCGGCCTGTCCGTATTGCGTCTGTCTTGGTATCTGCCCAGCATCAGGAGGAGGTTTCCACGGAAGCGGTACGCGCCGAGGTACGCCGTCATGTGATGGAAGCCGTGCTGCCCGCTGAGCTGCTGGACGAGAACACTCAGTTCTATGTCAATCCCACCGGACGGTTTGTGTACGGTGGCCCGGCGGCTGATTCCGGTCTAACCGGACGCAAGCTGATCGTCGATACCTACGGCGGATATGCCCGACACGGCGGCGGCGCCTTTTCCGGAAAGGATGCCACCAAGGTGGATCGCAGCGGTGCATATATGGCGCGCTACATCGCCAAGAATATCGTGGCACAGGATTTGGCCGACCAATGTGAAGTTCAGCTCAGCTATGCCATTGGTCTGGCGGAGCCGATGTCGGTACGCATTGAGACATTCGGAACGGAAAAGGTAGACAAAAACACTCTGAATCGGGCAATACGAAATAGTGTGGATATGCGTCCCGCCGCTATCATTCAAAGATTCGGCCTGACACGGCCGATTTTCTCCAATGTGTCCTGCTATGGACATTTTGGCAGCAACGCCTGCCTGATGCCGTGGGAGCAGACAGACCTTACGATCAAGCTGTAAATCGGACGGAGGTGGCGTATTCGTGACTGCGAAGATCATATCAGACAGCACCTGCGACCTTTCGCCGGAACTGCTGCGGCAATATGATATTTCCATCACCCCCTTATCAGTCTGCTGCGGCGAAAGGACCGGTGCAGACGGAACAGAAATCACACCAGACGACATTTATGAATATGTTCATGCGGAAGGTAAGCTCCCACAGACCAGCGCCGTAAATGTCGCGGACTACATGGAAGAATTTCACCGCTGGACGAAGCAGGGCTACTGTGTTGTCCATTTCTGTATCAGCAGTGACTTTTCCAGCACGTATCAAAATGCCTGCCTTGCTGCCAAGGAAGTCGGAAATGTATTTGTTGTTGATTCCAGAAATCTTTCGACCGGGCAGGGGCTGTTGGTTCTCCATGCGGCGGAAATGGCTGCGAACGGCTGCTGTGCGCAGGAGATATGGAAAACTTGCTCCGCAATGGCAAAACAGGTGGAAGCCAGTTTTGTCATAGACAGTCTTGACTATCTCTACAAAGGCGGCCGCTGCTCAGCCTTAGGTGCTTTTGGCGGAAATCTGCTTCGGCTGAAACCGTGCATCGAGGTCCGGGACGGAAAAATGACGCCCGGTAAAAAGTACCGTGGCAGAATTGAAAAAGCCATGCTGCAATATGTGGAGGAGCGTCTTCAGGGTCGCACCGACATTGATAAGCACCGCATTTTTATTACGCACACCAAATGCAGTCCGGAAGCCGTCCAAGCGGTGCGTGATAAGATACAGGAAATCATGCCGGATTTTGAGGAGATTCTGGAAACAACTGCCGGGGCAACGATCACCTCTCATTGTGGGCCAAATACATTGGGCATTTTGTTTGTGAGAAAGGATTAGTGTGATCGAAGCCGTCATGTGTGTGTGATGGTTGGCGGCTTGGCATATTGGATCCAGGAAGAAGCAACTTACCCGGTGATTGGAGCTGCGGCGGATGGTGATCACCCGCCGCAGCGTTTTACAGGAGGCTATCTATGAGCGAAAACTGTGCAAAAGTAATTCGCATCATCACGCTGCCGCAGGTTCTGGTGTTTTTTCTAATCCTGCTTTTAGACAGTCAGATTCCACCGCGGCATTATGAAATGGCCATTGTGCTACTCTGTATTGTACCTCTGATTTCTTATCTATGCTGGCGTGTCATGCCGGCTCTGCGTGAACAAGGTCGAAAATCCCAAAGGAAACTTGCCATCATTTTTTCTGTAACAGGCTATATTCTAGGCACAGTATATTGCATTGCAGATGGTGGCAGCAAAACGGAACTGTTCATGTATCTATGCTATGTGATCTGCGGAGTCTTGATTGCGCTGTCCTCTTACGTTTTTCACATAAAGAGCAGTGGCCATGCCGCTGGCGTGGTCGGTCCGGTCATGATCCTGTCTCTGCGGGTAAGCCCGTGGTATCTTTTCGGGCTGCTGC
>CAVIFH010000213.1:0-4190 GCA_963641615.1 bacterium
CTTCGGTACAATCGTCGGCTCCGGCGCAAGGGGTGCATTAGCGCATGCTTTCCCGACAAACAAGGAAATCGAAAACGGAGACATGGTTGTCATTGATTTCGGCGTTATGAAAGATGGCTATTGCTCTGATATGACTCGTACCCTGCTTTTCGGTGACGTATCTGAAGAACATATGCGTATTTTCAGACTGGTTCAGGAATCGCAGCAATGTGCGTTTCGTGCGATTGGCCCCGGTGTCAATTCCAAAGATGTTGAGGACGCCCATCGTGTTCCCTTTTTCAGAGAAAATCTGGATCAATATGCCCTGCGGGGACTTGGACACGGCATTGGCCTGCAAATTCATGAATGTCCCCGCGTTCAAATCGGTCGTGAGACCATTCTGCGTCCCGGTATGATTTTTACCGTAGAGCCCGGTCTTTATTTCCCAGGGAACTGCGGCGTCAGGCTCGAAGATGATGTGCTCGTAACCGAGAACGGAATGGAGAATTTGTCCCATACCCCGTATGAGATACGCATCGGATAAGGAGGCAATGTGCATGCCTTTATTGGAAGTAAATGACCTGAAAACCTATTTTTATACGGACTCTGGTGTTGGGAAAGCCGTAGATGGCGTCACGTTCTCACTGGATAGGGGGAAAACCCTTGGTATCGTCGGTGAATCCGGGTGTGGAAAAAGCGTCACAAGTCTCTCCATCATGCGTCTGGTAGATCCTACGACCGGGAAGAATGAAGGCGGGAGCATCATTTTTGACGGGCAGGATCTTCTGAAGCTTTCTGAAAAAGAAATGCGGAAAGTACGCGGTAATCGTATTTCCATGATTTTTCAGGAACCTATGACCTCTCTGAATCCAGTCTTTACGGTTGGATACCAGATTGAAGAATCGCTTATGCTTCACAAGGGACTGGACCGTAAAAATGCCCATAAGCGCGCGATAGAGCTTTTGGAAATGGTCGGGATACCGGAGGCATCCAAGCGTGTAAACGAATATCCGCATCAGTTGTCCGGCGGCATGCGCCAGCGCGTAATGATCGCGATTGCGCTTTCCGGTGATCCGGAGCTGCTGATTGCAGATGAGCCAACTACAGCATTGGATGTGACGATACAAGCCCAGATTCTGCAGCTTCTTAAGGATTTACAGGAAAAGCTGCATATGTCCATTATCATCATCACGCACGATTTAGGTGTAATTGCGGAAATGGCTGATGAAGTAGCTGTGATGTATGCTGGCGACATTGTAGAAAAATCGCCCACCAGAGAACTGTTTGATGATCCAAAGCATCCGTATACCATCGGTCTGATGGACTCCATTCCGGATATTTCCCAAAACGTTGAGCGCCTGCGCACCCTTGACGGTCTTGTTCCCAGCTTATACGATATGCCGCATGGATGCCGTTTCGCGCCGCGGTGCAAATTCCGCTGCCCGGAATGTGAAGAAAAGCGAATTGAACTGACTGATCTTCCCGGGGGGAGGCAGGTTAGATGCAGGAGGTTTGAGACATGAGTGAGGTGCTGGTAGACGCCAAAAACCTGAAAAAATATTTTCCAACAGGTGACAAGAATAAACCTGTCAAGGCTGTTGATGGCGTGTCGTTCCAGATTTTCAAAGGTGAAACACTTGGCGTGGTTGGTGAATCCGGCTGCGGTAAATCCACAACCGGTCGATTGGTTCTCAATCTGATTGAGCCGACAGAAGGCACTGTCAATTTCAATGGCACAGAATTGACCGCATTGAATCGTAAGGAAATGCGCACTATCCGGAAAGAAATGCAGATCATCTTTCAGGATCCGTATGCATCGTTGGACCCCAGAAAAACAGTTTATCAGATTCTGGCTGAACCATTTCAAATTCACCATCCCGAAATGTCCCGTGAGGAGGTTTTCTCCAAAGTATCCAATCTGGTAGAGCAAGTGGGCCTTCGCCCCGAACATATTTACCGCTATCCGCATGAATTTTCCGGTGGACAGCGTCAGCGTGTAGGCATCGCGCGTGCGATTGCTTTAAATCCGGAATTTGTTGTCTGCGATGAACCTGTATCCGCGTTGGATGTATCCATTCAAGCACAGGTTATCAACCTGCTGCAGGATATCAAAAAGCAATATGATCTTTCATATATGTTCATTTCTCACGATTTGCGGATTATTAAGCATTTTTGTGACCGCGTTATGGTTATGTACCTTGGAAACGTTGTGGAAATAGGAAGCAAAGACGCTATCTATGAAAAACGCCGCCATCCATACACGCAAGCTCTTCTGTCCGCGATTCCAAATATCCGCGAACAGGGAAAGCAAAGCCGTGTTATTTTAACCGGTGACATTCCAAGCCCCGTTAATCCGCCGAGCGGCTGCCCATTTCACCCCCGCTGCCGCTACTGCATGGACATCTGCAAATCAGAGAAGCCCTGCTTAAGAACGCTGTCCGACGGGACGCAGGTTGCATGTCACCTGGATATGGAATAATAAAAACATAATACATTTGGGAGGAAACTACAATGGATAAAATTTTTACGCAGAAGGCACCCGCTGCAATTGGCCCGTATTCACAGGGAATGGTGGTTGGGAATTTGGTCTTTACCTCCGGTCAGATTCCCGTGGATCCTGCTACCGGCGCGCCTGCCGGAGATACGATTGCCCCGCAGGCTGAGCAATCCTGCAAAAATGTTGGTGCCGTATTGGAAGCAGCGGGTTCCGGTTTTGAAAAGGTAGTTAAAACGACCTGCTTCCTTGCGGACATGGCGGATTTTGCCGTCTTCAATTCTGTCTACGAAAAATATTTTGTCAGCTCACCGGCCCGCTCCTGTGTTGCGGTGAAATCCTTACCGAAGGGTGTTTTGTGTGAAATCGAAGCGGTAGCCTGCGTAAAGGAGTAACAGCATGGGGTTATTCGATGATGAGAACGTTCGCCTGAATGTGCTCAAGCAGCGCGCTTATAACTACCGCTGGGCAGAAGTAGATGACGGCGTAATCCCGCTGACCGCAGCTGATCCGGATTTCCCCGTTGCAGAGCCTGTCCGTCAGGCGATGATTGACTACATCAATGGCGGCTATTTTTCTTACACACCAAAGTTGGGAATGCCTGAATTCAAGCAGGCCATTTCTGATGGCCTGATGGCTCGAAAGAAAGAGCAAATTGATCCGAACCTGATCCTTCCCTTGGACAGTGCAGCCAGAGGAATGTATGTGATTGCGCAGACTGTACTGGCTCCCGGAGACGAGATGATCGTATTTGACCCTGTCGACTACCTTTTTCGAGAGTCCTGTCTGGCTGCCGGCGGCAAAGTGGTTTTGTTCCCTGCAAAGCTGAAGGATGGCTGGATTGATCTGACAGATCTGGAAAGCTATATCACGCCAAAGACAAAAATGATTGGTCTGTGCAATCCGCATAATCCCTATGGTGTTTCCTATCGTATAGAGGACCTGGAGCAGATCATGCAGCTGTGCGAAAAATACAATCTCTACATCATGAATGATGAAATCTGGTCTGATATTATCTTCCCTGAAGCGCCGTTTAACAGCATTTATCTGCTCGGAAATGAGCGATGCAAACGGGTCATGAGTGTTTTTGGCTGGTCTAAAAGCTTTGGCATCGCGGGAATGCGAATTGGCTGCGTATACACTACTGACTGCAAGCTGTTCGACAAAATCGTAGATGCATCTGCAGTAATGAGTACCGCAGGCGGCATCAGCTCCCTCTCTCAAATTGCAGGAACTGCATGTATGCACAATTACGACTGGGTTGATGCTTTTCTTGTGCACCTGAAAGGAAATCGAGATTATGCGGTAGAGCGTCTGAATGCGATGCCGCTCATTCATGCATACTCCCCGAAAGCGACATATTTACTCTATGTTGATATCCGTGCTTTTCATATGCGCAGCGTTGATTTTACCGATTACATGAAAGAAAATGTAAAGCTGGCTGTTGTTTCCGGCGGCGAAAAATTTTTCGGTGCCGGAAGTGAAGGCTATATTCGTATCTGCTTTGCCACCAGTCGGGGTATTTTGAAGGAAGGTCTCGACCGGCTGGAAAAGGGAATTCACACGCTTGCAGAGGCACGCGGTCTTTGATCCCAAAAGGCTCCCGGACACTGGGGGCCTTTTTCACGCTCACGATGAATTTTTATTATTCGCAAAACTCTGGAAATTTGCTTAAAACTGTGTTATCCTATCTTTGTGCGTTTTACGCACTGGAACA
>CAVIFH010000214.1:0-4168 GCA_963641615.1 bacterium
TCACGGAGCTTACAGCGGAGCTTACAGCGGAGCTTACAGCGGAGCTTACAGCGAGAAAAAAACAGTATGAGTACTATCGCGATAAACTGCTGACCTTCGGCGATGTCCGAGGGGGGGCAACAAGTGACGTTGTATGGAGGACATTGGGCGAATTGTTCCCATATATCAGAAACGGATTTGTTGGGACGATTACACCTTTTTTTACGACAAAAGACAAAGGCGTGCGATACCTTGAAGGTACAAATATCCACGATGGTGTGATATCTGACAATGAAGTTCTGTATGTCACCAACGAATTTCATCAGAAGCACATTAAAAACGAACTTAAAGCAGACGATATTTTGATGGTGCAGTCGGGACATGTTGGTGAGTGTGCTGTTGTTGGAGAACAGTATAAAGGGGCAAATTGTCATGCACTAATAATTATGAGTAATGGTGGGGCTTGTAATTCAAAATTCTACTGTCACTATTTTCATTCGTATGAGGGTTACAAAAGCTTGTCGCCGGCAATGACTGGCGGCACTGTGAAACATGTTCTTGCAACAAAGTTGAAGGACATAAAAGTACCTGTCCCACCGCTTGAGATTCAAAATCGTATTGTCAATGTTCTTGATAACTTCGATGCTATCTGCTCTGACCTGAAAATCGGTCTGCCTGCGGAAATCGAAGCGCGTCAAAAGCAATACGAATTTTATCGTGATGCCCTCTTGACATACGCCGCAACAGGCGCGACAATCTTTAACAGACAGACAGACAGACAGGCGAGCTTAATGGCTTGATTTTGCTTTGTCAATATGTTTTCGGATATATTTTGCTTCCCTTGGGCTTCGTATCCACGATTGTTCGAGGCGCATCACCAAGGCCCATCAAAAACTTCATTACTTCTGATGCAGATGGTGTCAACTGGATCAAAATTGGTGATGTAAAGACGGGTGCAAAATACATCACTGAGACAGCAGAGAGAATTACCCCAGAAGGGGCTAAAAAATCCAGGATGGTCTACGCAGGCGATTTTATCTTATCGAATTCGATGAGCTTTGGCAGACCATACATTCTAAAGATAAATGGCTGCATCCATGACGGATGGCTTTCTATCAGCGGATTTGAAGACTATTTCTCGCCAGACTATCTTTACCATCTCCTCAATTCAGGAGAAGTACAGCGGGAAATGAAACAACGAGCATCCTTTGGCGGAGCCGTTCAAAATCTCAATGCAGATATCGTTCGAGAGTTAGAGCTTCCAATACCGAGTATTCGGGAACAAGAGCGCATTGTTTCCATTCTCGACCGCTTTGATTCTCTGTGCAATGACATTTCCTCCGGACTTCCGGCGGAAATCGAAGCGCGTCAAAAGCAGTACGAATACTATCGCGAAAAGCTGCTGGCTTTTCACGAAATTAGCAATTAGCAATGTGCAATTTGCAATGAAAGGGCGAATATGGAAAGCAATGTTGTTTTAGACAAGAGCAAGGCGTTTGCACTGCGGATTATTAAGCTGTATCGGTATCTGTGTGACAGCAAAAAAGAATTCGTCCTTTCCAAGCAGGTTCTCCGCAGCGGCACAAGCATAGGAGCTAACGCAAAGGAAGCGGTCAACGCGCAAAGCAAGGCGGACTTCTATGCGAAAATGTACATTGCCTACAAGGAAGCCAACGAAACCGAATATTGGCTCGAACTGCTGCATGAAAGCGGCTACATGGAAAAAGTCGCGTTTGACAGTATATATTCCGACTGCAAGGAAATTATCAAAATCCTTGCGGCCATTACCAAAACATCCAAGGAAGGAGGAGACGGCAATCAGTAATTGCACATTGCACATTGCTAATTGCACATTGCCTATGTCTTACAACATCATCGCCGCCAGCAACGAAAGCACCGTTGTTGCGGAATATACGCCGGAAAGCGCACGCTCTGACAGCTTTCAGAGCGAAGCCGCTCTTGAAAAGGAATTTATTCGTCTGCTGCGTGAGCAGGGCTACGAGTATCTTTCCATTCATGACGAGAGCGGCCTGATTGCCAACCTGCGGCGGCAGTTGGAGGCGCTCAACGGCTATACTTTTACCGATGACGAATGGAAGCGTTTCTTTTCGGAGACACTTGCCAACGCCAACGAGGGCATCGTGGAAAAGACCCGCACGATACAGACCGACCATGTGAAGGTGCTGCACCGTGATGACGGCTCTTCCAAGAACATTCAGCTCATCGACAAGAAGAACATACACAACAACCGCCTGCAGGTCATCAACCAGTACGAGGTTTCCTCTGCCGAGGGTGCCGCACACGACAACCGCTATGACGTGACCATTCTCGTCAACGGACTGCCGCTGGTCCATGTGGAGCTGAAGCGCCGCGGCGTTGCCATCCGTGAAGCCTTCAATCAGATCAAGCGCTATCAGCGAGACAGCTTCTGGGCGGCAAGCGGACTGTATGAGTATGTGCAGATCTTCATCATCTCCAACGGTACACACACGAAGTATTATTCCAATACCACCCGCAACAGCCACATCAAAGAGATGGGCGAAGCGTCCAAGCAGAAATCCAAGAAAACCAGCAACAGCTTTGAGTTTACGTCCTTCTGGGCAGACGGCAACAACAAGGTCATTGCCGACCTCATCGACTTTACCAAGACATTCCTTGCCAAGCACACGATCCTCAATGTGCTGACAAAATATTGCGTATTCACCACGGAAGAAATTCTGATGGTCATGCGGCCCTATCAGATCGCCGCGACCGAGCGTATCTTAAACCGCATCGAGATTTCCACCAACTACAAAAAGACCGGAAGCATCGACGCAGGCGGCTATATCTGGCACACCACGGGAAGCGGCAAGACGCTCACTTCCTTCAAGACGGCGCAGCTCGCATCACAGTTGCCCTACGTGGACAAGGTGCTGTTTGTGGTTGACAGAAAAGACCTGGACTACCAGACCATGAAGGAATACGACCGCTTTGAAAAAGGCTCTGCCAACAGCAACGCTTCCACAAAGATTTTGCAGCGCCAGCTGGAGGACAGGGACGAAAAAGGCGGCTATCACGAATACAAGATCATCATCACGACGATTCAGAAGCTGGACAACTTCGTCAGCAAGAACAAAGGACACGCAGTGTTCTCCAAGCACTGCGTCATTATTTTCGACGAGTGCCACCGCAGCCAGTTCGGCGATATGCACGCCAAGATCGTCAAGGCGTTCAAGAATTATCACCTGTTCGGCTTTACCGGCACGCCGATCTTTGCCGCCAATGCCGGCAAGGGCAAGCATCTTGCCATGCTGACCACGCCGCAGACCTTCGGCGACCAACTCCACACCTATACCATTGTGGATGCCATCAACGACGGCAACGTGCTCCCGTTCCGCATCGACTATGTGAACACGGTCAAGGAAAAGGAGAATATCAAGGACAAGGACGTTTCCGCTATCGACATCGAGCGCGCCATGGGCGCACCGGAGCGTATCCGGGAAATCGTCAAATACACGCTGGAGCACTTCGACCAGAAGACGAAACGCAACAGCTTCTATTCCCTCAAGGGCAAGCGTATGGCGGGCTTCAACGCTATGTTCGCGGTCAGCTCCATTCCCATGGCGATGAAGTATTACACGGAGTTCAAGCGGCAGATTGCCGAGAGCCATCGGCAGTTTACCATTGCCACGATCTTCAGCTATGCCGCCAACGAGGACGACCCGGAAGATGTGCTGCAGGAGGAAGGCTTCGACACCGATGCTCTGGACAAGACCTCCCGCGATTTTCTGGAAAGCGCTATTCAGGACTACAACGCCGCGTTCAACACGAACTTCGACACGTCCTCCGACAAGTTCCAGAACTACTACAAGGATCTGTCCATGCGCGTGAAAAACCGCGAGGTGGATTTGCTGATCGTCGTGAATATGTTCCTCACCGGCTTTGACGCAACCACGCTGAACACCCTCTGGGTGGATAAAAATCTGAGAATGCACGGCCTCATTCAGGCGTATTCCCGCACGAACCGCATTCTCAACTCGGTCAAGACCTACGGCAATATCGTCTGCTTCCGCGATTTGCAGAAAGCAACGGACGACGCCATTGCCCTCTTCGGTGATAAGAACGCCAGCGGCATTGTTCTTCTCAAGAGCTTCAACGATTACTGGAACGGCTATGAGGACGCCAAGGGACAGCACCACCCCGGCTATGT
>CAVIFH010000215.1:0-4163 GCA_963641615.1 bacterium
AAAATTCACATCTTTGAGCGATGGCACAGTCTTCCTTGCCAGCTTCCACCATGGCCTTGAAAGTCAACCCGGATTGAGATTCATTTTTGTAAGTTGTATTTCCGTCAGACCAATCATTGTAAATGAAACCAAATTGACGTGTTTGTACACAGCGCATAGGATAGGCGTTGAATGCAGATGTTAGGTTAAACTGCGTAAAAACTATGTCTTCGCGTTCAGGCTGCTCTCTGCCTTCAAGCAGAGGCAGGTAACTCAGTCCGTCTGTTTTAAGGCGCCCTTGTAAGCCGGTAGCTTCCAGAATTGTTTCAGTGAAATCAATACCTGCAATGAAATTTTTCGAATTGCGTGAACCAGGTGCTATGTGGCCTGGCCACCGAGCAATGAAAGGCGTTTTTGTGCTGTTCAGATAGCAATTCGCTTTAGCAAAAGGAAATGCCATGCCATTATCACTCATAAAAATTACAAGTGTGTTTTCACGGAGCCCCTCATTCTCCAGTTCCTCTAAAATACTGCCCATGGTTTGATCCAACCGATGTACGCTGCTGTAGTATTGTGCCAACTCCGTACGAATGTCTGGCAGATCCGGTAAGAATTTTGGAACCCATATTTCTTCTGCACGGTAGGTACGCGGAGCGTAGGTGTTGAAGCCCCAGAATTTAGTCAACTCGTCTTCACTTCCTGCAAATGGTCGATGAGGGTCGTGGGAATTTGCCATCAGGAAGAAAGGCTTTCCGCTTGATTTGGCCTGATGAAAGAAATCTTTAGCGCTGCTACGGTACAGGTAAGGACTCCTGCCAAAGCAGTGCTCAGCATTCATCATTTCGTAGACACTGTCCCAGAGCCATTTTTCCACTGGAGCATTGTGTGCCACTTTCCCGATGATCCCGTTAAAATAACCTTCTTCATGTAGCAAACCTGTTAGAGTTTGAACATATTCAGCAATTGGCATAAAACCGGGGGCACCATTACGATGAGGGTAAAGACCTGTAAGCAGGCACTCTCTGGAGGGTTGGCAGACGGCAATAGAAACATGCGCATGATCAAAGCGCATACCATCGGCAGCTAATTTATCAAGATTCGGAGTGATATCATCTACGGGACACCCAAAACACCCTACAGAGTTGTAATTTAAATCATCTGCCAGCATTAGAAGAATGTTAGGCTTATTCATGCGCGAAACCTCCATTTAAAATAATTTTTCAATTTCTTTTGGAAAAGAGCACCGTTTGGCTCGTAAATCACGGATTGTCCAGAATGGGCCATTCAGATTAGCAGCATGACCATTGTACAAAATACAGGAGTCATCATTCACCCACTTTTCGAAATTTTCTACAGTGTGCAAAAAGTCATCCAGAGTGCAGTATGAAAGTGTGGATTTCCCGGTAATCAATGTGCCAAAAGCGTCACCGGTAAAACAGCAATGATTTTTTCGATCCAAAAAGCAAATACAGCCTTGCGTGTGACCGGGGACTGCAAATGTTTCCAGAGTACATTCTCCCAAATCAATGGATTCGCCGCCATGCAGGTCAATGAAGTTGCTCGATTTCATCCATGATGGAATTTCACCAAAGAAATGATTTGCCATGGAATACATGAGATCCATGTCAGAGAGGGATAAATGCATGGGATATCCAGCCTTTAGCAGATTAGCGGTTTCTGCACCTACGTGGTCTCCGTGCCCGTGGGTGAAGTAAACTTCAATTGGCAGGGAAGTGAGCGTGCGGAGAAGTTCATGCAGAGGAACTGTGTGGAAAGATTCCATACAGTCGATGAGTACGGCTTTTTTTGTACCTGCGACCAGATATGCATCTACGTGAGGGGCGCCTGCAACGGTCATATGACCGAAATGCTCTTTTGATTCACCCCAGGGTTCATTGAGATTCCAAAGATTTGGAGACAACTGCTTTACGGTAATGGTACATTTCATTTGAAAGCTTCCTCCTAAATTAATTTGTTTTACAATATCATAAAAAGAAAAGGAAAGCAAGATAAAATTGTTCAAATTCCCAAATGCTCTAATACATGGGAGTGCGGCGGAGTTCAACTGCAATATGTGGATTGGCATCTCTTAAAGCTGGCAAATTGAACAAAAATTGTAGACAATATATGGAAGTAATGACAATTGCAAAGTGAGCTTTTTTGAGATAAAATCTCGTTAATAAATTTGATTAAGTAATCTGCGTGCTTCTGTAAGCAAAGGCACGTGATTGCTGTGGTTATATTGTGCAGATATGCACTTATAATTAAAAATATTAAGGAGAGAAAAATGATGAAAATGCGCAAATTCCTGAGCATGGCACTGGCATTGAGCATGGTTGCTGGCATGCTTGTCGGCTGTGGGCAGGGCAAAACAGCCGACTCTACTGAGGCCACTGAGGTCACCGAAGTCACCGAAGCTGCAGCGGATACTGAGAATGCTTCTGCAGAATATGTGGACATTAAGGTTGGTGTTACTCTCAACTGGGATACGTTGACCCCATTCCGCAGCAATATTGCAAATGATGCTTATTGCTCTAAGGTCATTTATGAGGCTTTGGCTTCCATTGAAGCTGATGGAGAATACCATCCATGGATTGCTAAGAGCTGGTCAACGAATGATGGCGGTTATACCTATGATTTTGAAATCTACGATTATATTACCGACTCCCAAGGCAACAAAATTACTGCTGACGATTTGGTGTGGATGATTGAGGAAAGCGTCAAGGCGAACCTTAAACCCAACTTTGCAAATGTGGAATCTGTGGAGAAAACGGGCGATTACAGCTTCAGCGTCAAGCTCAAGAGCAACCAGGTTGGTGTTTTGGAAAGTTTGTTGACAGATGTTTTTGCGGTTTCCAAAAGTGCTTATGAAGCAAGCGCTGACGGATTCGCCACAAGCTGCGTAACAACTTCTGCTTATGTGCTGAGCGAGTATATTTCCGGCGTTTCCATGACCTTCGAAAAACGGAGTGACTATTGGCAGACGGATGAGTCTTTAATTCCTGTATCCTGCGTTGCTAATGTTGACAAGATGACATTGATGCAGATTTCTGAGGCTTCACAGATGGGCATTGCCTTGGAGTCCGGCGACATCGACATTGCACTGGAATTGGGCGCGAATACGGCTATCCAGTTTGAAGGCAACGATGATTTCGTTATGGAAACATTCACAAAACCCAATGGACATCAGATGTTCTTCTCCGGCGCGCCCACCAGTGTTGTTGCAGAGGATCAGAACCTGCGGCAGGCAATTTGCTATGCCATTGATGTCAATGGTATTCTGGCTTCGGTTTATGCCGGGTATGGTACCGTTATGCATGACACCTGCTCTGAGACCGCATATGGTTATCTGACGAAGTGGAATGACGAGTCATACTATGACTATGATCCGGAGAAAGCAAAGGAATTGCTTGCTGAGTCTAATTACAATGGCGAGACATTGACTATCCTGTGCTCCTCCAGTTTCCAGAACTGGGGTGAAATGGTTATGAATTATCTGCTGGCGGTTGGCATCAATGCCAAGCTGGACTCCGGCGATATAGCCTATGTTACCTCAATTCGGTTGGATGGAACCAAATATGATATGTTCCTGAATCAGGTCGGCTGCGTTACACTGCCTTCTCAGTGGTCAATTCGCTTCGACCCGGCTGCATATAAAACAGGCGATGGCACGAGCCGCCATGATTATGAGCTTGCGGAGATGCTCTACAAGACGTGGACAGTTGATGGATTTACCGAGGAAAATATCGATGCCGTTCACAATTACATCAAAGAGCATGCATATGCTTACGGCATGGTTTGCCCCTCTGTAATCAATGTATGGAGAAGTGACGTCAACCTCCAGAACTATGTGGCTGGTTCCTATAATAAGATTTCTGTACAGGCATGTACTTTTTCAAAGTAAACAGTTCGGGAGAAAATAAAAGATTCTGAGCAAATGTACTGTGGCTGGGTTGGCTTTTTGAAAATCCTTGCTGTCCAGCCACAGTTCTCATTTGCCTCAATTTTTATGCGGAGGTTAGATATGTTTCGTTATTTTTGTAAACGCCTTCTTTGGATGATCCCGATTATTCTTGCGGTTTCTATCGTTGTTTTTACGCTGATGATGTTTTGCCCTGGTGACCCGGCAGAGATCATTTTGGGTTCCACTGCTCTTGAACAGGACTTGGCGGCCAAGCGTACAG
>CAVIFH010000216.1:0-4160 GCA_963641615.1 bacterium
TGCCTGCCACACTCAGCACAGAGAGCTGGAAGCTGACAGAATAAATCACAAACGGATTCAGAAACAGCATTACAAGGCATGCAAAGGAGAGACTCGTAAGACCGTCGTATTCCCGATTAATAACTGCTCCCAGAGCCATCAGGGTGCTCATCAGCACTGCTCTTGTGACGGATGGGGAGAAGCCTGTGACGGCCGCAAAAAAGAACAGAAGCGGAGCAGATATGAGGAGCGTCAAAAGCCGTTTCCTTCGAAACACAAAGTAAACAGCTCCGAACAGCGCAGACACGTGCAGCCCGGAAACAGCGACAACATGCCGGATTCCGCTTCCTTTTAAGGCGGTATCCGTTTCATAGCTTAAATCAGATGTATCTCCCAGCAGCAGCGCCTTTGCAAATGCTGCCGTGTCGGAAGGAAAGCAGGATTTTATGTGATTCAGGGCAGCTTTTTTTGCCTTCGCAGGGAGAAAAATCATCGAACACAGCTGTGACTGCCCGCAGTATCCCTCATCCTTTTGGGAAGCAACCAAAAAGATACTTTTTCCCCGGTAATAGGAGGAGTCCTTTTGCCCGTTTGGCGTTGTGAGTCGGAATTTAAAGCCTGCTTCCAGCACTGTCCCCGGGGTCAGCTGCTGAGAGCCTTTCTGATAAACGCGAAGGGTGTAGGGCTTGCCGTCAAAAAAGGCCAATGCGTCCACACTGTAGCCATAATCTGTTTTTTCACTGTAACCCGTTATTGTTACGGATGCGGAAAAGCTTTCACCGTCGATTTTTTCCAGAGGAGCAAGATAGAGAGCCTTATAGGCTGCAAGCCATGAAATACCGCATCCGATGCCCAGCAGAAGCATGGAAAATGCGTAAACGGCAACTCCCTTCCTGCGGATTGCGAAGCAGATAAGCCCGCATACCACGGCATAAACCGCTAGGGGTGTGAGGCTTACAGCCCATAGTAAAGTTGTTCCAACGCCGCAGGCGGCTGCGAAACCGATTGTAAACCACATTAATCTGCGCATACGTCTGCTGCCTCCCCTTCTTTTGAAAATGGCGCAGCCAAACGAACAGCTGCGCCATTATTTTATGGAACTTTAAATTTTGGCTGTCACGAAGCCTTCAACCTGCGCCAAAGCCTCATCTACCTTCGAGACGTCTTTGCCGCCGCCCATAGCCGAATCCGGTTTGCCGCCGCCGGATCCACCGCAGGCGGAGCATACCATCTTCATAAGTTCACCGGCCTTCACACCCTTGGCGACTGCCTGTTTCCCGCAGATTGCGGAGAAAGAAAGCTTCCCACCGCCGACGGATGTCAGAACGCCAACAATATTCGGAGCCTTATCCCGCAGCATATCGCCCAGCTGACGCAGCTTGGCTGCATCTGCGCCGGTAAGCTTTGCTGTCAGTACTTTCAGTTCGCCGATTTCCTTCGCACCGCGCAGGAGAGAGTCAACCTCACCGGCGGATTCCTTTGCCTTAAACTGTTCAATCTGGCGCTTCAGTTCCTTGATTTCCTCCAAGTTTGCCTGAACCTTTGCGGCAAGCTCATCCGGTTTCACCTTCAGCTTGGCTGATGCCTCATCCAGAATGGCGCTGCTTGCTTCCATTTTTGCCAGGCAGGCCTTTCCGGTCACAGCTTCAATTCTGCGTACGCCGGAGGCGACACTTCCTTCACCCAGAAGTTCAAAGGCACCGACCTTTGCAGTATTATCCAAGTGTGTGCCGCCGCAGAATTCGATGGAATAACTTCCCATGTTTACAACACGGACGACTTGACCGTACTTTTCACTGAAAAGTGCCGTCGCACCGAGCTTCTTAGCCTCATCTATCGGCATTTCACGTACGTCAATCGGATAACCTTCCAGAATGGAGTCCTGGACGATGGCATTGACCTTTGCAAGCTCCTCCTGTGTCAATGCGGAGTAATGGGTAAAATCGAAGCGGAGGTGGTCCGGTTCCACAAGGGAGCCTGCCTGGTGGACATGGTCGCCCAGTACGGTGGAAAGTGCCTTCTGAAGCAGATGCGTAGCGGAATGCGCACGCATGATTGCCTTGCGGCGGTCAACATCAATTGCGGCATTAACGATATCATCTACCTTTAAGGAGCCCTGCAGCATGGTGCCGTGGTGCAGGTATTTTCCACCCTTATCCTTTTGAACGTCATTCACGCGGAAGGTGCACTCTCCCATGGAGATAGTACCGTGATCTGCTACCTGACCGCCCATCTCGGCATAAAACGGCGTCTGATCCAGAACAATGATTCCGTCCTCACCGCCGGCAATGGAGCCGGAAACCTCGTCTCCCACGCACACCGCAAGTACCTTTGCGTCACATGCGTACTTTTCATATCCGACAAACTTTGTAGGCGTATTATCCAGCCCAAGCTCAATGCCTGCCCACGCAAGGTCGCCCAGTGCTTTGCGTGCCTCACGGGCGCGAAGCTTCTGCTCCTGCATCAGCTTTGCAAAAGAATCCTGGTCAAGCGTCATGTCTTCGTCGGCAACCATTTCAAGGGTAAGGTCGATTGGGAATCCGTAGGTGTCATAGAGCTTAAAGGCATCCGCACCGGAAAACTCCGTTTCGCCCTTGGCTTTATGATCTGCCAGCATCTCTGCGAAAATCTTCATGCCGCCGTCAATGGTACGTGCAAAGTTTTCTTCCTCAACCTTTACAATTTTTGTAATATACGCTTCGCGCTCCCGCAGGTAGCCGTAGTGCGTCTCATTCTCCTGCACCACCGTCTCCACTACCCGGTAAAGGAACGGCTGGTTTACGCCCAGGAGCTTCCCATGCCGGGCGGCACGGCGGAGCAGACGTCTGAGAACATATCCTCTGCCTTCATTGCTTGGCAGAACGCCGTCCGCAATCATGAAGGTAGATGCACGAATGTGGTCTGTGATCACGCGCAGGGATACATCCATCTTTACGCTTTGACCGTAAGATGCACCGGTAAGCTCCGTTACCTTATTGGTAATATTCATTACGGTGTCTACATCAAACAGACTGTTTACATTCTGACAGACGACTGCCAGACGCTCCAGCCCCATGCCGGTATCGATATTCTTCTGCGCCAGCTCTGTGTAGTTGCCATGACCGTCATTATTGAACTGGGAGAATACGTTGTTCCAGACCTCCATGTAGCGGTCGCAGTCACATCCGACGGTGCACCCGGGCTTTCCGCAGCCGTATTTCTCTCCGCGATCATAGTAGATTTCCGAGCAGGGGCCGCAGGGTCCGGAGCCATGCTCCCAGAAGTTGTCTTCCTTTCCAAAACGGAAAATACGCTCCGGCGCAATGCCGATTTCCTTATTCCAGATATCGAAAGCTTCGTCGTCATTTTCGTAGACGGAAGGATACAGCCGGCTCTTATCAAGGCCGACCACTTCTGTCAGGAATTCCCAGCTCCAGTGAATGGCTTCTCTCTTGAAGTAGTCACCAAAAGAGAAATTTCCGAGCATTTCGAAATAGGTTCCGTGGCGGGCGGTTTTGCCGATGTTTTCGATGTCACCGGTACGGATGCATTTCTGGCAGGTGCATACGCGGTGCCGGGGCGGTTCTACCTCGCCTGTAAAATAGGGTTTCATCGGCGCCATGCCGGAATTGATCAGCAGCAGGGACGCATCGTTTTGCGGAATCAGTGAAAAGCTGGGCAGACGCAAATGCCCTTTCTTCTCAAAAAAGGACAGAAACATCTCACGAAGTTCATTCACGCCATATGGCTTTGGATCCATTGTATAACCTCCAAAATAAAAAAATTAAACCCCGCCCCATAGCAATAGGGGCGAGGATCACTCGCGGTACCACCCTAATTATTCCACGCAAAACGCGGAATATCTCAGCGCCCGATAACGGGAGCACCCGTCCCGGTCATCCCGGGCGACCGCGGAAGTGGCTCACAGACCCGGCACGCAGAGAGCTTCCACCATTCTCTCCTCGCTAAAGCAGCCAAAATCCGATTTATTCCCGCATTGTCTTTGCATAACGGCTACATTTTACCACATGCCGCAGAAAAGTCAACTCTTTTCTGCCTTGAGCTTCGGATATGCTGTGTATGCCTCAATTGCCGGGTCAAATGCAATACTCTTTATCTGTGGGGTTGCGTTTACTTTGGCAATTGAGGGGTGAGAGAAATTGCCGTAAAAAATGAAAATTTAGTTGCATTTTTATTTTTAA
>CAVIFH010000217.1:0-4158 GCA_963641615.1 bacterium
GTGTTGCATTTCTATTTTGAATGCGCTCCCGTCAGGCATCACAATTTTGTGCGTGTGATAGTGTTTGGAAGAAGTTTCCTGCACTACCACAGCCATAGTCCCGGTAACTCCGTTGATTGTGACAGGCGCTGCAATCGTAACAGTGGCAAACTGTCGCCCCTTGTGATTGCTGTTTTCAAAGATGATTCTCCCCTGCTTCAGCACTTTGGGGAGCGTGGTGAAAGCGGCCACTTCCGATGGGGAATGCAGATAGTTCATCCCTGTGTTGATTTGCTTCGGTGTGAATTCAATCGTCCCGAAATTAGGCCTGTCAACCTTATACCCGGTTTTCTTCAGCTCACTCACAGCCCAATCGTAACGTTGCTTTTGCGTCATGTTGGTCAAATCCTGAACAGTAACGTTCGCAACGTTCTGCATCTTATCAAGGATAAATGTCAGCGTCTGGCCGTGCCTGCCTGCAATGTAAAAGCGGTTGATACTACTGCCGCCGGCGATACCTTCACCGGATTCTTCATTGCCGGAATTGCGGCCGGAGAAAGCGTTGAACAGGCTCTGACCGAGGCAACAAAAGCCGCCGCCATTTCCGTAAGCAGAGCCGGAGCATCAC
This sequence comes from bacterium, assembly GCA_963641615.1. Classification (GTDB taxonomy): domain Bacteria; phylum Bacillota; class Clostridia; order Oscillospirales; family Oscillospiraceae; genus Faecousia. The sequence continues at coordinate 608 of CAVIFH010000217.1, forward strand.
CATCAATTCCAGGCAAAGATGAAGTACTGACAGCACAGTTTTCGTAATGCAGACGCGAATTCCGAAATAGGAAAAGCGGGAGATTTCGCCTCACGGCGTCATCTCCCGCTGCTGTCATTTTATAGGCTCCGCAACAGGTAAAGCATTCCGCCAACCAGTATGCGTCGTGCGCGATATTTATTATCCGACGATCTGCCGGTAAACCGCAGAGGCGATCACCCTGTTGCCGAAGCTGTTGGGATGGACGCCGTCCGCGAAATACTCCCCATGGCCCTGGGTCAATTCATACAGGTCTATGCACTCCGCGCCGTTCTCCCCGGCGCATTTTTTTACAATGGGACATACCTCGTCCCGAATTACCTCGCCGCTGATATCATAGGCGACCGTATCGCTTCCGTCAGCAGGACACACATAGGGCGGGCACATGAGAATCAGCCGCTTGACACTCGGAATGGCCTTGATTTCCTTTACGCGCATATCCAGCTGTGCTTCAAACCGTCCCCGATTCCAGTTATAGGGCTTTGAATCATTGGTTCCCAGCATCAAAATGACGATCTCCGGATTGAGGGCGAGAGCCGCCTGCGGGAAGCCTCGCAGAGCCTGATCCGGCATGTTCCAGTACGGCAGGTCCCCCTCATTCTGCAGCGTTGCCCCGCGAACACCATAGTTGAGCACCTGATAGCTGCCCTTTAATTCCCGCTGAAGCTTGCGCTCCCAGGTATCTACCGACCTTGTTTTTACAACGCCGTCACCGAATGTGATGCTGTCCCCCAGCGCGGCAATGATGGGCGCGTCACCCTTGGGCTGTTCCTTCTTCTCTGCGGCTTCTTCCTTTGCTTTGGCCGTAATCAGTGCCGCGGCGGCTACCGCCAGCGGAACGCCGATTTTTACAATTGACTTTATCGGATACATATAGGTCTTTCTCCCTGCATTTTTTCCACCAGTATATAAAAGATTCCTCGCAATTTCAAGTGCTTTTCAGCCGGATTTGTCATACTGCCGGTATTGCAAAACGAGTCAGGGAATGCTATACTTTCATTAAATTGTTTTCATCCGGCCGATGCCAAAAATCCCATTAGGAGTGATGTTTTCCGTGTCCGATTACAAATTTGATACCAAATGCATTCAGTCCGGGTATCATCCCGGCAATGCCGAGCCCCGCACGCTGCCAATTTACCAGAGCACCACCTATAAATATGACAACGCGGATACCCTCGGGCAACTCTTCGACCTGAAGGCCGAGGGGCATATGTACTCCCGCATTTCCAATCCGACCCTTGCCGCGGTAGAGGAGAAGCTTGCCGATCTGGAAGGCGGCGTCGGTGCAATGCTGGTATCCTCCGGTCAGAGCGCAAATCTGATTGCGGTGTTTAATATCTGCTCCGCAGGACAGAATCTGATTGCCATGAACAACATCTACGGCGGAACCATCAATCTTCTGTCTGTCACCCTTGCCAGAATGGGAATTGAAGTACGCTATATCAACGATAAGATGACGGATGAGGAGATTGAACGTCTTTTTGATGACAACACACGCCTCATTTTCGGCGAAACAATCACCAACCCGGCACTCACCGTATTCGATATCTCCCGCTATGCCGCAATTGCCCACCGCCACAGCGTGCCGCTGATCGTGGACAACACCTTTGCCACGCCGCTCCTGTGCAGGCCCTTCGAGCATGGCGCGGACATTGTCACGCACTCCACCTCTAAGTACATGGACGGACACGCAAACGTTCTGGGCGGCGTCATCATCGACAGTGGAAACTTTGACTGGGAAGCCTCCGGCAAATTCCCAGAGCTTACCACCCCGGATGACAGCTACCACGGCGTTGTCTACACCAGTCAGTTCGGTCGGAGCGCCTACGTAACCAAGGCAAGAGTGCAGCTCCTGCGGGACTTTGGCTGCACCATGGCGCCGATTGCGGCATACCTGCTGAATCTCGGTCTGGAATCCATGTCCCTTCGTGTCCGCAAGCACAGTGAAAACGCCCTCGAGGTCGCGAAATTCCTGGAAAAACAGCCGCAGATTCTATGGGTCAACTATCCGAAGCTGGAGTCCAGCCCCTACTACGCTCTGGCAGAAAAATATCTCCCTCTTGGCGCATCCGGTGTTGTTTCCTTCGGCGTAAAGGGCGGCAGAGAGGCGGCAATGAAGCTGATGAACAGTCTCCGCCTCGCCCAGATCGTGGTGCATGTGGCAGACGCGCGCACCTGCGTACTCCACCCCGCAAGCACAACGCACCGCCAGCTTACCGACCGCCAGCTTGAGGAAAGCGGCATCGGCCCGGAGTTTGTCCGCTTCTCCGTAGGCATTGAGGATGTGCAGGATATCATCGCCGACCTGCGTCAGGCGCTGGCACAGCTGTAAATAGGAGACTGCCCCATGCCCATTCGTATTCCCAACCATCTTCCCGCCAGAGAGGTTCTGGAGGGGGAAAATATCTTCGTCATGACCGAGGCCCGGGCAGAATCCCAGCAGATCCGCCCCCTTCGAATCGGGCTTCTGAACCTGATGCCCACCAAGATCACGACAGAAACCCAACTCTCCCGCCTGCTCGGAAACACGCCGCTTCAGGTGGAGCTGTTTCTGATTCAGGTTTCCTCTCACCTGCCGAAAAATACCCCTCAGGAGCACATGATCGCCTTTTATCGCCAGTTCGATGAAATCCGGGACGAGTTTTTTGACGGCTTCATCATCACCGGCGCTCCGGTGGAAAAGCTTCCCTTTGAAGAGGTAGAGTACTGGGACGAGCTCTGCGAAATCATGGAGTGGACGAAAAAGCATGTCCACAGCACCCTGCACATCTGCTGGGGGGCGCAGGCGGCGCTCTATTATCACTACGGCATTCAGAAAGTGCTCCTGCCGGAGAAAATCTTCGGTGTGTTTCCCCACAGGGTGGTTTACAGGAATCCGATTTTGCTGCGGGGCTTTGACGATGAATTCTGGGTGCCCCATTCGCGGCACACCACTGTCCGGTGGGAGGATGTGGCTGCCGTTCCCGAAATAAAGATTTTGGCAGGTTCCGACCGGGCCGGGCTTTATGCCATGTCTACCCAGTATGGCCACCAGCTTTTCATCACCGGACATCCGGAGTATGACGCTGAAACACTGAAGCTGGAATATCTCCGGGATAAATCCGCTGGGCTGCCTATCGCCGTGCCGGAAAATTATTTCCCGGCAGATGACGACACCCGTCCCCCCATTGACCGCTGGCGCGCCCACGCAAATCTGCTCTTTTCCAACTGGCTGAACTATATCGTTTATCAAACCGTTCCTTATGATGTTATGGCCGTCGGGCGGGGAGAACGAACCGAGTAAAATCACCCGTCCAGAACGGAGGTGCCTATGGGCATATCACTGCTTCCCAAAATCATGTGCCGGGAGCTCCCGCAGATCACGCCGGAGCTGCTCCACCGCAGAGGAATCCGGCTTCTGATGCTCGACTTTGACAACACCATTGTCCCCTATACAACCGATATTCCGTCGGAAAAGATGCGGCAGTGGCTGGACACCATGCAGAAAACCGATATTCAGCTGTGTGTTGTGT
>CAVIFH010000218.1:0-4148 GCA_963641615.1 bacterium
GGCAAAAGATCCGGTGAAGGCCGCAGACGAACCCAGCGGTATTGCCCTAAGGCAAAGTCCCACAGCAATCGTCCTTGTCTCTTTGCGCGGTGCTTCCTTTATAATTAATCGACTTACGAGTTGGTGAATTACGAGTCTATTACATCTTATCCTGCAAATATGTCAGCAGAAATTCAAAGAAGCTTCCCTTGCCGCGGACATATAAATAAGCGGCCGCGTGCTTTTTTACGGCTGTGTGCGATGCTGACCGGCTCCGGAAGTCCATCAGTACCGTTGTTGTGCACAAATTGGAGGCAAAAACTTTGGCATTGCTTTGTCGGTATTTATCTGCTATGATTGGTTCACAAACCAGTGGTTTGTAAACCAATCAAAGGGGTGATGCAATTATGGATCTTGTTGGCTCGACGAAGAGGTGCAAGGAAGCAACGCGGGAAAAGATCCTGCGCGTGTGCGTGAAACTCTTCTTAGAGCAGGGATACAAAAGTACGACCATGGCACAGATCTTGGAACAGTCGGGTGTGTCCAGCAGCAGTTTTCAGAACATTTTCCACGCCAAGGACGGCGTTTTGGTGGAACTTGTGAAATTCATGTTTTCCGAGCAGTTCGGCGTCGCGGGGAAGCTCCCTCTGGAGGACCTGCCGCCGGTCTATGTGTACGCCGCAGAAACTTCGATCCAGCTCGCCCTGACCGAGATGAACGAAAATCTGCGGGAAATCTACAGGGAAGCCTACATGCACGCAGAGGCGCTGGAGTACATTTACAGCGAAACGGCGAAAATTCTTTACCGCACCTTCGGGCCCTATCAGCCGGAGCTCACGGAGCGTGACTTCTATTATATGGAAGTCGGTTCGGCGGGCATCATGTGCGGGTATATGGCAAAGCCGTGCACTGAGGAAGTGACCCTCGAAAAGAAAATCCAGCTCTTCCTGAGCATGTGTCTTCGCGCCTATTGTGTCCCGGAAGAGGAAATCACCAAGGTGCTCTCTTTCATTGCCTCCCTCGATATTCGGGCGACGGCAATGAAAGTGATGCAGGGCCTGTTTGTAAGTCTGGCAATGCGTTTCGAATTCGCTTAGCGTACCCACCGATGGGCGTTATGCGGGAGCAGAAATTGCTCCGCAGGCTGCTCATACCGGAATACGCTGCCGCATGGGGAGGAGGATATCCGTGAAACGAGCTTTGAAAAGGATTCTGGCGGGCACGCTGGCAGTGCTGATCGCTGCATCAACACTGACCAATGTCACCGGACTTTACGCCGAAGGAGAAGATCCGCTTTCCCGTATCCAGGATGCGCTCCTTGAAGACGGGGAGTCACCCATGACGGCAGAGGACTACGTGAAGCAGGCCGGGGAAGAAATCGACGCGCAAAACTACGATGCCGCGCTTGCGGATCTGGAATCGGCCCGAGGCCTGACGGATCCCGAGGACAGCACGACCTTAAGCGAAATGTGGCTCCAATCGGCGGCAATTTACTTTGTCCGCGGAGAATACGGCTCTTCGCGGGACTGCACCGACAAAGCACTGCTTTGCAGCTCCGACTCTCCACAGGCGTATCTTCTGCATGCACAGCTCTGCCTGGAAGAAGGCAATTCGAGTGACGCCCTTTCGGCTCTGGAAAAATACGTGTCCATGGAGCCGACGGATTCCTCGACCAAAGCCTATCTGGCACAGCTGTACGAGCAGGCAGAGCGATACGATGATGCCGCGGCTCTTTATGAGCAGCTTTCCGGGGAAGAGCCGGAAGAGGATTCCCACCGGATCAACGCGCTGCGCTGCACTTTCATTACCGGAGATTACGAAAAAGCCCAAAGCGGCTTTGATGCTTATCTGGCGGATGAAATGAAGGCAGACTCGCAGTACCGCGGCGTCGCAGCTTTCATCTCCGGGGCAGGTGCGATGCAGCTGGGGCAGTATGAATCGGCGATCGCAAAGTTTCAGCAGGCGGCCGACGCAGGCTACGAAACTGCCCTCTGCTACGAGCAGATGACAGCATGCGCTTTTGAAGCCGGTGAATATGAGACCGTTATTGCCATAGCCGACGAGATTGCGCAAAACGGATGGCAGATGACGGACGAAGCATCTTTCCGGCAGTATGTCGGCTTTTCGCTTCTGCAGCTGGAGCGATTTGAAGAGGCTGTGGATACCCTTACGAAGGCCCTGGAGGCGGACGCGTCTTTGCCGGAAAGCCGGTATTACCGGGGCGTGGCACTGATGATGCTGGAACGCTGCAGCGAAGCGGCCGAAGATTTTACGGCCTCCATCGCGCAGGGCTACCGGACCCAGTACAGCTACTATAACCGCGGCGTATGCCGCATCGGCACGGGGAACTATAAGAGCGCGCAAAGCGACTTCACCGCGGCGGCGAAGGGCAGCGACGAAGAGCTGACTCTGGCGGCAGGCGACGTGCTCCGGCAGATCACGCAGTACTTAGAGAGCAGGCAGGCAAAAGAACAGACACAGGAAATACAGAAAGAATAATAATCTAAAAGATCATCCCCTGCAAAATCAAAGGCAACGCCACATAATGAGGCAAGGACATTCGCCGAGAGATTTTGTCTCAAGACAAAGTTCAGAAAGCGCAGGAATACTGTATGTATTGTGGGTTTTCTGAACTGCAGGATTGGGGCAAAAGATCCGACAAAGGCCGCAGACGAATTGTGCGGTGTTGCCATAGAAAGGAGATGTCAGAAGTGGAGAAAAAAATGGTCGAAAAAAGGCGGACGGCAGCCGTGCGTCACGGTGTCTGCCTGCTTTTGTCGGCCATGCTTTGCATTTCGATGCAAGGCAAATGCTTCGCCGCCAATGTACTGCCAAGCGGTACGGAATACGGCGAAACGACGATTACCGCGAGGGAGACTTCGTCAACGGAACCATCCGAAGCGGTGTCCCTCCCGTCCGAAACGGAAGAGACGGCCGCACAAAGCCATGAACCCGAGGCATCGAACCCCACACAGGATGACACCACGTCCCAGCCGGATACGGAGGATCCCGCATCGGAAACATCTCCGAAAGGCGAAGACAGCACAACCGAACAGGCCGCCCCATCGGAAGATCCGCAGCCGGAGCCTCCGGTGACGGAAGAGCCCGCCGCCGTGACGGCGTCTCTCGACGCGGCCGCCGCATCCCCGGGCGATGAGATTTCCGCGGAAGCGGCCGAGGCAGAAGGCGTAATCGGTCAGGGCGACACAGTCCGCGATTACGAGACCCTGGCAGGGAGCGTGTATATTCGGGAAATCGGGCAGAATAAGACATACAGCAACGAGGATGGCCAAAATGCCATTCAAGCGGCGCTGGCCGATGCCCTCGCATACGCAAAATATATCTGCGAAACGGACAGCGAAGCCGCTCCCACGGCAACCCTCGTCGTTTCCGACGGAACCTACCAGGGCGGCATTGACCTCACAGAGGACAGTGAAAGCTCCCCGCTGACAGACTTCATCCGGCAGATTCTGAATCTGGATGCCGAAGGCGGCAAAACCTTCACCATAAACATCGTGGCCGAAGACGCCATAGAAGAAAACGGAGACGGCTCGGTGACCTTCACCGCAGATTCCGAAGGCGGAGCAATGCTCGAGGGCGATGTGAACGTCAAAATGGATGGGCTCAATCTTCTCATCGCCGGTCTCTTCTATTCCACGCAGGGCACCGTGAATGTGGAGGGCGCGAACAGCGTTGAGATCCGCGGTACGGCCCGGGACGATGTTATCCGGGTGGAGGCGGCAAATGTACAGGAGCATGTGAATGTAAACGCGGGCGGAGGAAACGACACCGTGGAGGTGAAGGTCTCAAAGCAGACGGCCTCATTCACGGTGGACGTGGATCTCGACAAGGTGCAGGCGAGCGTCAAGCAGCTCCTCAGCATCACCGAGCTCGTCCGCGGCAGCAAGCCCGAGGAAATGCTGGACGCGGTATTCGAATTCGCGAAGACCGTGATGGACGGCGTCGACAGCACCCTGCAGGCCTCCCTCGGCAAGAGCAGCACCGTGAAGGTGGATGTGCAGCTCGGGGACGGGGACGACACGGCTGATGTGAAGCTGGTCGATGCCTCCGACATCATTCCGACTGTCACCCCCGATGCGGACGACCCCCTCAAGAACGGCATCGTGGATTTCTGCTTCCATCTGGACATGAACGCAGCCGAAGTCAGC
>CAVIFH010000219.1:0-4147 GCA_963641615.1 bacterium
GTGTAATTGCCAAGGTCCTTGGCTGCGGTGTTGAGGATTTACTGGAGTAAAGCTTATCGGCTCTTGGAGCAGTATAGCCTTAGTCTAATCGCAATCGCTGTTTTCAGCACAGGGGACGGGATTCAGTAGATATATTTGTCTATAGCGTAAAAGCTTATGGAGCGTGAGTGTCCAGTTCATTATAACGCAAATTTTATCAGCGGTGATCTGCTGCCTGTCAAGTTTTCCCGAAGGCATTGCAAAATAAAAAAGCATCCCGAGTCCGCGTCTCATTTCTGTGGTACGGATTCGGGATGTATTTGTATTTTGCTTTATTCCATCAATTCAAAACCGAAGAAATCCAGCGGTGCGGCTCCTTGCCAAACGAAGTACAGGGGCTTTGTTCCCGGCGTACATGTAAATGGGGCCGGGGCGCCGGTATGCCAGTCTTTCGAGGCGCTTAGTTCCAGTTCGGCGGCAGGCTGATCGTTTAAATCCGTATAGACAAGCATTTTGCCGCTACCGCCCCGTGCGCGGATGCGGATATGGCGCGCCTTTTCAAGGGCGAAATACTTGAAGCCCGCGGTAGAGCCAGTTCGCATATTGGCGATATACTGGTCGCCGTCCCCGTTGCGGTCAATTCCGCTCTGGGTAAAATAGGGGTGCCGCTTTCTTCTGTCCTTTTCAAAGGATCTCAGATAGGCAAACGTCCCCTCTTTTGCGTACAGGTTGCAGGCAATGCGCGCTTCATAATAGCCAAGCCCTTGCAACGGTCCATGATTTAGTCCGCAGCTGGTCATTTCTACTTGTGGGATCGAGCCGTCCGGGAGGATCGTCAGCTTTTCGGCGCAGCCCTGGCGGGCGCATTTCTGTTTGTTGGTCTGACGGTGATAAAAGATGTACCACTGTCCCAGAATGTTCACCATAAATTATTATTTTCTATACTCCGCAAAATAGTCCTGCTGAGGCTGGAGACTGTTCTCCTGTGCATCTTTCATGGTGGACACTCCGGCATAGGTGCCGACTCTCTTCCTTGGCTGCGGGATCGTCAACGGTCAATGGGCAGAATTATCATCTTCAAGGAGGAGGCACCTGTGTCGCGGATAATTTGTGCGCAGCAAAGCAATAAATCAATATTTTCGTGAAAACATTCATAGTATGACTTCTGATCTCAAGGTGTGAATTGACCTACCCTGCCTTTCTGTTCATAAACATGAATCCGGCGTTGACCAACAAGATTGTTGCAGCCCACGAAAGCGGGAACGCATGATAGAGCATGGGAAGCGTGGGGTTCCCGCGAAACACCGTACATATCCAGAGAATACGGAACGCGCAGGTGCCGAGCATCGCGGCAGCCGCCGGGTACAGCGCATGAGCGCTGCCGCGCAGAACGCCCGCCGGTATTTCGTAAAAATTGCAGATTGGCTCAAACAGAAGGATGCACAAAATACGCACACCGGCGCTTTCAATCACCGCGGCCTCCGGCGTAAAAAGAGACGAGAAAAAATTGCAGAACAGAACGATCATAAAAATCGGAACAGAACTGCACACAGTTGATAATCCCAGACACAGCCACAGGATGCGCCTGCATCGTTCGCGCTGCCCGGCGGCATAGTTCTGACTGGTAAAGGTAGTCGCCGTCTGTCCAAATGCCGTAATGATATAATACGTGAAGTATTCAAAGTTCATGGCAATGGTGCTGCCCGCAATCGCCGTTTCACCGAAGCCGTTGACAGACGCCTGCACAAAAATGTTGGCAAAGCAGAACACGGCACCCTGCATAGCGGATGGGATGCCGGTTTTCAGAACATTCCACGCAATGCGCAGAGAAAATCTTGGTCTGCGGAATGTAAGCTGAAACATTTCATCGTTCATCAGGCGGTGCAGCACCACGAACGCAGCAAGCATAGTAGAAATATCGGTGGCAATCGCAACCCCGGTAACGCCCATACAAAACGCGATTACAAAGAGCAGATTAAGTCCGACATTTGCAATTCCCGAAATCATCAGCGCAAAAAATGGATAGTGGCTGTCGCCGCGCGCCCGCAGCGCAGAAGCGCCAAAGTCGTACAGCAACAAAAATGGATAGCCCAGCATATAAATCCGCAGATATAGCTTCGCCTCGTCCAAAATGCCATCCGGCGTCTGGATCAGCCGCAGCAGCGGCGCTGCTGCGACCTGCCCCAAAAGCAGACCGAGGATACCAACGAAACTCGCCAGAAGCATTGATGTCTGTACCGCAGCGGGCATTTCCGCTGTTTTGTTTTGCCCAATATGATTTGCGATCAGGATATTTGCGCCGATGGATAAGCCGGAGGAGACTGTCACGATCAACGCAATGATCTCCGTGTTTGTTCCCACCGCCGCAAGTGCGCGCTCATTGCCAAAATAACCGACAACGGCGGTATCTGCTGCATTGAATAGCTGCTGAACCATACTGCTGAGTGCAATCGGCAGCGTAAACAGAAGAAGTTTCCCGGTCAGCGGCCCGTGCAGCATGTCCATATCTGAGGTTTTCAGGTTCATATTTGCTCACTCCCGAATCAGTCTTGCAATATCATACAGGAAGCGGTAAAATGTGAAAAGCGAATATTATATATAATTAAAATCAAAGAATGGAATGGATACAGTATGGATAACCCCTTGCTGAAATATCTTGCCTTTGTCAAAACAGTGGAACGGGGCAGCTTTACCCGTGCGGCACAGGAGATGGACTACGCCCAATCCTCCATCAGCAAAATGGTTGCCGATCTGGAAGCGGAATGGGGTATGACACTGCTGGAGCGCAGCAAAAGCGGTGTCCATCTGACCTCCGCCGGAGAGCAGGTCCTGCCGTTTCTGCGCAAGGTTCTGAGCACTCATCAGGAGCTGGAAGGACAAATCAACCGGATGAACGGGAGCGAGACCGGCATTGTCCGCATCGGCACCTTCGCCAGCGTGGCAATCCACTGGCTGCCAAATATTTTCGCCGCGATGCAGAAAGACTTCCCCGGCATTGAATATGAAATGCTGCTGGGTGACTACGAGGAAGTAGAGCATTGGATTGGCGAAGGGCGGGTCGACTGTGGTTTTCTGCGGCTTCCCACGCTGCCGAAGTTTGATACCATGCTGCTCAAGCAGGACGAATACAAAGTTGTTTTGCCGCTTGGGCATCCTCTGGCAAAAAAGGAAACGGTTGCGATTGAGAACTTGAATGGCCTGCCTTTTCTGCTGTTGGAGCACGGCGGAAAAACCGAGGTATCCGATCTGCTGGAGCGATCCAACGTTCATCCGGATATTCGGTTTATCACATGGGAGGACTTTGCTATCATGGCGATGGTTGAAAAAGGCATGGGCGTCAGCATCCTGCCGGATATGATCCTGCGGCGCATCCCCTATGATCTGGCAATCTGCTCTCTGACAGAGCCGTATTTCCGCCCGATTGGCCTCGCGATGAAGAACCAAGGAAGCCTTGCCCCGGCCGTCCGGAAATTTATCGATTATCTGCCGTTTCGGGAGAGCATACGGTGAGTACCGAGTTGGTGCGAAATCGTCGGAAACCAATGGCTGTGTTTATGCAAACCTGACGAACAGGAGCTGTGAAGAAGGTCCCTTCAAAAAACGGATGACTCTCAGGCAGAAAAACCTGGGAGCCATCCACTTTTTGGGGTGTAAAAGCTTGAGATACATACAGTGTCCCTGCTTTTTTTGAACTTTAACTTGAGCCAAAATCTTTCGGCAGTCGCTCCTGTCTCATTGTGCGGTGCCGCCCTGACTTTTATTTTTTTCAAATTCCAGCTCATTGCCTGAAGGCAGTTCCCTTTGCATTACCCTGGTGTCACACAACCTCAAGCAGCCCGCGGAAGGACTTCAGGCTGTAAGCTGCCTTTCCGCTTTCGGCGGCGGGGCCCAGGCCGGCACTGTCGAAGCCACCGGCAGCTGCCGCCTGCAAGCCTGCCAGGGCATCCTCTACCACCAGGCATTGGCCTCTTGCACAGGCCAAATAAAATCTTTCATAAATGAAAACAGAATTAACGCTGATTTAAAAAAGCGCGAATCGAGCAGATCAGGGCAATCATCGATATCCGCACAGATAATCTGAAAGAGAATCTCTGTAAAGCCTCCGGCTGTGGACTGTTCGGGCCGGGCGGAGATAGCCACTGCGGGCCGGGAAAAATAAGCCAAATGT
>CAVIFH010000220.1:0-4127 GCA_963641615.1 bacterium
GTGTGCACAGGTGGCTCTTGCTGTGCAGAAGCTCCGTAGCAATGAGGCAATTTTAAAGAAGCCATCCATTGCTGAGACGCTGGACTGGGCGGCGGCACTGGATGCGCTGGGAATCCGGGAGCTTACGCCGGATGTGGCAAGAACTACCGCTGGTTTCGTTTTGAAAAATAACGAGGATCTGCAGATCCTGCAGGAGCAGACGGATGGAGCAGAGCATTGCGGCCGCTGCGCGGAGCACACACATGGTTGACCCATCTGTTTATCTGGAAAAGCTCTGCGTGTTCTCTCGGCTCCTCCGGCTGAAGGGAATCCCTGTTGGTTTTGCGGAAACCGCGGATGCGGCGCGGATCCTTACAGAGATCGGCTTTGCGGACCGTGAGACCGTAAAGGAGGCACTGCGGACTGTGTTCGCCTGCTCCCGGGAAGAGCAGCTTGCATTTGACAGTGCCTTTGATGGATTCTTCCTTTCTGAGGAGGCCATTCGTGCTCAGGCACAGCAGCAAATGCAGCAGGAGCAGGAATTGGAGCAGCGCCGGCAGGAGGCAGAAAAGGAACTGGACGAAGTCGGAGAGCAGGCAGGGCTGGATGCCCGACAGCGGGAAACCTATATGACCATGCCGGAGGATGTCCGGCAGAGGCTGAAAAATTTTGCGGAGCGCTATAAATCCAGCATGGAGCGCAACCCCGGATTGTACAATGAGTTCATCCACTCGGTTTTTGCCAAGTCCATTTTGGAGCAGCAGCTGCTTTCAGAGTCAGCAGGGGAGAGCTGCATGGAGACGGACCCGGAGGTCGGCATCCTTTACCGGGATCTGGGCGATTTTCGCGATACGGAAATCCCAAAGGCAATCCATATTATCCAGGACATTGCGAAGCAGATCAACGGAGAGCTTTCCTCAAAGAAAAAGAGAGCGTCCCACAGCACAAAGCTGAATTTCCGCCGCACCATTCGCAAGGGACTGGAAACAGGAGGCACATTCCGAACACTGCATTACCAGAAAAAACGGGAACACCGCAAAAGGCTTGTCATTTTATGTGATGTGTCCGGCTCGATGATTCAGTTTTCCGAGTTCGCGCTGCGTTTTATTCAGTCCCTTAATCAGGTGTCGGATAGCTCCCGCGTTTTTCTCTTTTCTGAACAGCTGACAGAGGCGGATGCCTACTGCCTGCACAATATGGATCTCTTTCGCACCTTCGTCCGGGATTCCGGTATTTATGGCCGCGGAACGGATCTGGGCACCGCCCTGGAGAAGATGATAAGGATGCGCCCGCCGGTATTGACGCAAGGTACAACTCTGCTTATCCTTTCCGATACCAAGACCATTGACCAGGGCCGGGCGATTGTTGCGGTGCTGGAGGCGAAGCGGCAGTCCGGCCGTGTGCTTTGGCTCAATCCGATACCGGAGGGAAAGTGGCAGTATCTCAGGAGCGTGAAGACGATGGCGGATATAACCACAATGGTCAGCTGCTCTACCCTCCGGGAACTGGCGAATGCATGCAAACGCATTGCAAGAATATAAGGCAGCGCCGCTGGGCTCGTCTGCGGCATCTGCTGGATGATATGGTGCTGCCTTAAGATTTCAGTTTCAGCTGCGAAAAGGAATGGGGAAAAGCATATGATGAATACACCCTTTACCATAGAAAGTGTTCGCCCAATCCGGCAGGGAATGACTGTTTCGCGCCCTGCTCACCTGGGGACCGGGGTGCCTGTGACCTGGTTTTCCTTAGGTGCCGGGACATCTATCACTCCGGAGAGCTATGACTGCACGACCATGTATTTAGGTGCAAAAGGGGCGGGGCATTTCATCCTGGGGGCGGATGCTCATGCCGTCCTTTTGCAAAGCAGTGAGCTGCTGGCGGTTCCGCCGGGAACTCTATGCGGGACTTTTGCCGATGATGGCATGATTTACACCGAAATTATTTTAAAAGAGGAGCATTTTACAATGAACAGTTTAATTCAGGCAGGAAAACCAACTAATTTAAAGGATCTGATCTCCTATGAGGCCGGCAGTATTGCGAATCTGGATGTCGTAAGAGCCGATAATATGAAATTTGTGCTGATGGCATTCGATGAAGGCACCGGCCTTACGCCTCACCGTGCTCCCGGCAATGCAATCCTTACCGCACTGGAGGGAAAGGCAATCATCGGGTACGAGGGGCAGGATTACGAGCTGAATGTCGGAGAGAGCTTCCGCTTTGACAAGAATGGTCTCCACAGTGTAACGCCCCAGGGCCGCTTTAAGATGAGCCTGCTGCTGGTTATCGAATAAATTTAGGGAAAAGCCCGGCTGCCGTATGTAGACAGCCGGGTTTTGCCTGACTCGGAAGGATATGCACAGCCGCGTATGTGCGGCGCGGTGAGAGGAAGACGGTCAGTGCCCCATATGCCAAGAGAAATGCTGCAGCGGCAAAGGAAGCATGGGGAGACTATGCACGGCGGTCGGCTTCCTCACTGAGATCTCGTATTACATCCTTGGCCACGCAGTAAATATCCTCCATCGTATTGAGGGAGGATATTTCTTTTTTGTAAAAGCTGCTGTTGGGAACGCCTCTTAAATACCATGCAAAGTGCTTGCGCGCCTGCAGGCAGGCAATGTGTTCCCCTAAGTCCTGCTCCATGAGTTCAAATTGCTTTACAGCGGTGTTTACCCGCTCTTTTAGCACGGGGCGGGGAGAGATGCTTTTTCCGGCCAATGCCTCACTGATTTCCCGGAAAACCCACGGGTCACCAAAAGAGCTTCTGCCGACCATCAGACCATCCGCATTGGTGCGCCTGCTGCAGCGCTTTGCGGTTTCCGCATCGATGATATCTCCGTTGGCAATGAGGGGAATAGACAGCTGCTCCTTTACCTTGCGTATGGTGTCCCAGTCTGCGACGCCGGAGTAGAGCATGCTGCGGGTGCGCCCATGTACGGCGATCATCGATGCGCCGCAGTCCTGCATTCGCTTGGCAAAATCCAGCACATTGATGCTTCCTCTATCCCAGCCAAGGCGGCATTTTACGGTTACAGGAACATAAACCGCTTTTGTGACTGCGGTCACAATTTTCCCCGCCAGCTCCGGCGTGCGCATCAGTCCGCATCCGTCGCCGGAATTGGCAATCTTCGGCATGGGGCAGCCCATGTTAATATCGATGAAGTCACAGCCGGAGATTTCAAGGGCGAGGCGCGCCCCCTCTGCCATTACCTGCGGGTCATTTCCGAAAATCTGTGCGCCGCATACGCTGCCGCTGTTTTTCTTCAGAAGCTTTGCCGTTTTTTTATCCCTGTACACCAGAGCCCGGGAGGATACCATTTCCGTGACTGTCACACCGGCACCCATTTCGGCGCAGATGGTGCGAAAGGCCCAGTCAGTGACACCTGCCATGGGAGCGAGAAACAGAGGGTTATCTATCTGAATTGTTCCGATTTGCATTGCATTCTCCACCTTTTATGTGTCGTCTTTGGGACGTTTATAACGTCCCTGGGGTTCCCATGCCGCGAGGGGATAGCGCTGCATGGCGCCGAAAATGCGCTCTTTCAGATCCGGATAGGTTTTGGAAAGTTCAAAGATCAGATCCTTTACTTCTTCCCGCTTGGTGTGCTTGTCAACAGGGCAGCGGTTAGAAAGCACCGGAAGCCCCTGCTGTTCCGCAAAATGCTGTACGGTTTTTTCGTGAATGTACAGCATCGGGCGAATCTGAATGACACCGGATCTGTCCAGATTGGTGACCGGCTGGAAGCAGCCGATGCGGCCCTCAAAGAGAAGGGACATCATAAATGTCTCAACTGCATCATCATAGTGGTGGCCGAGCGCAATTTTGTTGCAGCCGAGTTCCCTTGCAAAGCTGTAAAGGTGCCCTCTTCGCATCCGGGCGCACAGATAACAGGGGGATTTCTCCACGTTGTATACGGAGTCAAAGATATCCGACTCAAAAATGGTAATGGGGATGTTTAAGATTTTGGCATTCTCTTCTATCACCTTGCGGTTCGCCGGGCTATATCCCGGGTCCATTACCAGAAACTTTACTTCAAAGGGGAATTTGTTGTGCAGCTTCAGCTCCTGAAACAGTTTTGCCATGAGCATGGAATCCTTGCCGCCGGAAATGCAGACCGCAATTTTATCCCCCGGTTTTACCAGTTCATATG
>CAVIFH010000221.1:0-4112 GCA_963641615.1 bacterium
TCATATAACAGTGCAGTCATAAAATTGCCTTCCATCCGTAAGCTTATTTTTGCTTTTATTTAGCTAAATAATATCACATTTTAACTTAAAAAGTCAAAACAATATTTTATTTTCTAGCCTGGAATATTCAACAAATTCAGTTTGTCACTTTTGTCTATTTTGTAGAATATGGTAATTTGTTAAAGAATTAAATACAAAATTGTATATTCTTGCTTGATAAATAGAAAATTATTACTTATAATCCCTTCGAATCCAGCGCAGCAATCCAATTCAGTAACTTAAATTAGGAGGAATTGAAAATGAAAAGAAGCATCTGCATCTTGCTTGCACTGCTCATGATCCTGTCTCTGGCAGCATGCGGCGCAGGCAGCACAAGCGAAGGCACAAAAGCGGACACGGAGGCCGAGGCAAAAGCCGAGACAGAAGCGCCTGCTGAACTGAAGCTCCCGGCTATCAACGAAATTACACTCTCCCACAAGGATGAAAGCGGAAACATCGTAACCGGCGACTTCGCGGATATCACCGCTACAGTCCATGTGCTTACAAACCGTACCGACATTGTGGACACCACCTACGCCGAATACGCCGCAATGTTCCATGAGCTGTACCCCAATATCACCGTTGAATATGAAGCACTGACCGATTACGAAGAGGGTCTGAACCTGCGTCTGCCGAACGGCGACTGGGGCGACATCTGCTTCATCCCCACCAGCGTGGTAAAGTCCGATATGAGCACATACTTTGCGCCTCTCGGTTCTCTGGAAACTCTGGACAGCATTTACAATTTTGCGAGTGACAAGTCGTTCGGCGGCACCGTTTACGGAATTGCAAACGGCGGCAACGCGGACGGAATTGCCTACAACAAGGCTGTGTGGGAAGCTGCCGGCATCACCGAGCTGCCCACCACCCCGGATGAGTTCCTGGATTGCCTGCAAAAGATCAAGGACAACACCGACGCCATTCCCCTCTACACAAACTTCGCAGCCACATGGACCATGGGTGCATGGGACGCATACATCTGGGTAGCAGCCACCGGTGATCCTGATTTCCGCAACAATATCGTCCATACCGCAAACCCCTTCTCCGATCGCGGAGACGGCACAGGCCCGTACGCAGTATACTACTGCCTGTATGAAGCAGTCGCACGCGGCCTCATTGAGGAAGACCCCATGAGTACCGACTGGGAAAGCTCCAAAAATCGCATCAACAACGGTGAAATTGCAACCATGGTTCTGGGCAGCTGGTCCGTGCAGCAGTTCCGGGATGCCGGCGACCATCCGGAGGATGTCTGCTACATGCCCTTCCCCATCTACGTAACCGATGAAAACGGCAATCGTGTTACCAGTGCCGGCGGCAACTACTCCTACGCCATCAACGGCAAAACCTCCACAGAGCAGCAGATTGCCGCAATGGTATACCTGAAGTGGCTGCTGGAAGAATCCCCCATTTACACCGACGAAGGCTGCATCCCTGCTCTCAAGACCGGTGAAATGCCCGACTTTCTGGAAGACTTTGCCGGTATCGAGCTGCTGAGCAACAATCCCGCACCCGCCGGAGAAGAAAACCTGTTTGACGAAGTAAATAATCTCAGCGAGTGCGGTCTGAATTCCAGCGACTATCCCGACTGCATGATCGTAGAGGATGCAATGCAGGGCAAGAAGACTCTGGATGACATCATGGATGAATGGAACGAAAAGTGGTCGGCTGCTCAGAAAGAGCTGAATGTAGAAATTCTTTACTGATTCCAGAATAACAGCGCACAACTCAGGCGTTCGTCCGAGAGGCGAACGCCTGATAAAAAATAAGGAGGATCCGTATGGCAGGCAAATCCGTTACCTTACAGCAGCGCGGCGGCATCCGTGGGTGGTTTCGAGACGGCAGGACACAGCGCAAATTGACCATTATTCTGTTCCTGCTTATTCCTCTGGGGCTGCTGGCTGTCTTTACTTACATTCCTTTTTTCAAAATGGTGGAGTTCAGCTTTTATGACCGCAACTACCTGTCTAAGGGTACGTTCGTCGGGCTGAAAAATTATATTTCCGTTTTTAAACGGGAAGACTGCTTCAAAACATTGATTGTCAGCGTTTACTACATGGGCGGTGCCGTTGTACAGCTGGCTCTGGCACTGTACTTTGCGTCCCTGATGGTCTTCAAGGTGAAAGGCTCCGCCATTTACAAAGCCTGTATGTTCTTCCCGTACCTGATTTGCGGAATTGCAGTGGGCTTTATCTTTAAATTCTTCTATTCCCGCGGATATGTTTTGGACACGATTCTGATGTTCTTTGGCATGAAGGCAGAGGACATCCCCTATTGGCTGAAGGATACAAGAATCAACAACATTGCCCTGACTGCTACCTCCGTCTGGCGCTACACAGGGCAAAACATGGTCATGTTTTTGGGTGCCATGATGAGTGTGGACAGCACGCTTTACGAAGCAGCCAGTCTGGACGGTGCCAACAAGTGGCAGCAATTTCGCTACATCATGATGCCATCCATTAAAACGATCATTGTCCTGAACCTGATTCTCTCCATTTCCGGATCGCTGTGCGCCTTTGAGCCGCCTTACGTCATCACAAACGGCACCATGGGAACCGGAACCTATTTCGTCATTATGAACCGAATCGCCCACGAGAACCAGAAGGTTGGCCTCGCCTGCGCCATGGCAATCGTCCTGCTGGCAATCATTGTTCTGTGCACCATTGGTCAGAAGCTCTTCTTTAAATACGTATTTAAAGACGGCAGTGAAGATCGCCTCTCCCGCGCCGAGCGCCGCAGAATCGGCAAGTTAACAAAGGAGGCTTGAGGACAGCATGAAGAGAATCAAGCATCATTCATTCAGCGAATACGCCTTCGGATTTCTGAAATACGCCTCTTTGATCATTGCATCGCTGATTGCAGTCATTCCCGTTGTGGTGTGCGTATTCACCGCATTTAAAACGCCGGAAGAATATCAGGCGACGACCGTCCTGGAGCTTCCGAAGTCCTTCCTGTATTTCGACAACTTTGCAGAGGCCTTCACCAAGGCAAATATGCTCAATGGCTTTAAGAATACCGGCATCGTTCTGATTGTGGTACTCTTGCTGTCTGTTTTCTTCAGCGCATCGTTGGCATACGTTCTCAACCGCTTCCGCTTCCCGGGAAATAACCTGATCCGCAACCTGTTTATGGTAGCGTCCCTGATCCCCGGCATTGCAACGCAGGTTACCGTCTATCAGATTATGTACGCACTGAAGCTGATCAACCATCTGTACGGCTACATCATCGTACTGTGCGGAACGGATATCATTTCCATTTACATCTTCCTGCAGTTCTTTGAGAATTTGCCGACGGCACTGGATGAAAGCGGCATTATTGACGGCTGCACCTATTTCGGCGTATTTTTCAAGATTCTGTTCCCGCTGCTCAAGCCTGCCATTGTTACCAGCTGCGTACTCAAGGGCGTAAGCATTTACAACGAGTACTACATGTCGAATCTGTATTTAACCGACAAATCCCTGAAAACCATTTCCACTGCACTTTACACATTTACCGGGCCATACGGAAGCCTGTACAACTACATCTGTGCCGGTGTGCTGATTACCATTATCCCCATTCTGATTCTGTTCCTTGTGTGTCAGAAGCAGGTTTACGGCGGCATGGCAGCCGGTGCCGTAAAAGGCTAAAACTTATGTCCCGCCCCTTCTGGGCGGGACATCTTGGAGGAAATTGAATTCTATGACACATATTACAATGAATTGCGGTGCACTGCCCAATATTCCGTGGCAGGAGCGCCCTGCAGACTGCGACAGCCCTCTGTGGCGCTACTCCGAAAATCCGATTATCGATCGCAATCCTGTACCCGGCGTGGCACGCATTTTTAACAGTGCCGTTGTTCCCTATGAGGGTGCTTTTATCGGTGTATTCCGCGGCGAGCAGCATGACGGGATTCCCTATATCTACCTGGGCAAAAGCGATGACGGTATTCACTGGAATTTTGATCGCGATAAAATTCCCTTTGTCGACAAAAACGGCAAATCGTTCATGCCGCGCTATGCATATGACCTGCGTCTCGTAAAGGTGGAGGACACCTACTACATTATCTGGTGCCAGGATTTTTACGGTGCATCCATCGG